>JAJRAE010000035.1 GCA_028682985.1 Methanobacterium sp. | reverse complement strand
CCAAAAAAAAGGGTAAAGCAAAACTCTTGGTTAAATAAGCCAGTGAACCTAAAAAACCACATATAACACCCCCATACAGAGTAAAGGAGTAATTTTGGTGATAGATGAAATAAAGATAATAGATTAAAAAACAGGTCAATAACAGATCTACAGGATTAAAGCGAAAAACAAAATATAATATAATAATAACAGATAAAAACAGCATAAGTGACCGCATATCTTCTGAAATTTTAAAACAATAAGATAAGAAACGAATGCCCACCAGTGTAATAAAACCGATGATCAAAGCCAGTAGTTTGGTGGAAAATAAGATAAACTGAGGAGTGGGATTAGAAAAGATGATTGGAACCAACAGCCAGGAATACAGGGGACCCCAATATCCATTTATCGCCAAACTCCAATCCCCAGCGGCATATATTTTAGCTATGGACATTATACTGATTAAATCTCTGCTAATAGGATCAAATTGATAATATTTAAAAATAAAAAGGCCAAATAAGATATAAAACA
Organism: Methanobacterium sp.; assembly: GCA_028682985.1. Lineage (GTDB taxonomy): Archaea > Methanobacteriota > Methanobacteria > Methanobacteriales > Methanobacteriaceae > Methanobacterium_A. The sequence goes on along the minus strand of JAJRAE010000035.1, from coordinate 3,779 downwards.
ATGCAATAAGGAAAAATATAGTATTATATTTTGAAAAATATATTAGTTTAAAACCATTCATCTATATTATATATAGACCGAAAATGATAAATTATTTTTTAATAATAAACGATTTAAATCTTATATTTTAAAAAAAGGGTGTTTTAATGTTAAATCCATCTGATTTTATAAAAGAATCAATAGAAGAAATGCAAAATACAATAGGTGATAAAAAAGCCATAATAGCCCTCTCAGGGGGAGTTGATAGTTCAGTTTCATCTGTTTTAGCTTCCCAGGCTATTGGAGATAACCTGGTCGCTGTTTTCGTAGATCATGGACTGGTGCGAGAAGGAGAGACTGAATACGTTGAGAAAACCTTTAAGGATAAGCTCAATTTCATATCAGTCGATGCCAGCCAGGAGTTTCTTGAAAAATTGGAGGGTGTTGCTGACCCGGAAGAGAAAAGAAAGATAATTGGTGAGGTCTTTATAAACGTATTTGAACGTGTAGCCCAGGATGTGGGAGCTGAATTTCTGGTGCAGGGAACCATCGCCCCGGACTGGATAGAAAGCCAGGGGCAGATCAAATCACACCACAATTTGGCACTTCCTCATGGACTAGTATTAGGGATAGTTGAGCCCATAAGGGAACTTTATAAGGATGAAGTGCGAATTATAGGATCCAAACTGGGCCTCCCAGATGAAATAATAAATCGACAACCTTTTCCCGGTCCCGGGCTTGCTGTGCGTATTGCAGGTGTTATTACTGGTGAGAAAATTGAAATCTGCAGAAAAGCAAATGCCATTGTAGAGGAAGAGGTTAAAAAAGAAGGGATAGAAGGTTCTTTATGGCAATACTTCGCGGTTTTAACAGATACCAAGGTCACCGGGGTTAAAGGAGACATAAGGGATTACGGATACCTGGTGGTCCTGCGGATGGTGGAGTCACTGGATGCCATGACCGCCCATGTTCCGGAACTGCCCTGGAGCATGATAAGGACCATATCCCAGCGCATAACAGCTGAAATTCCTGAAGTAACTCATGTAGCTCTTTCCATTAGTGATAAACCACCAAGCACCATTGAAATTGCATAAATTAATTAAATAGGATTGAAAAGTAAAGATATTAAAATAGGGTTTAATTAAATTCTTTCACCAGGAAAGTGCGGTTTATATTTTTTTTAAATCCATTTTTTAGGTAAAATTTTTCTGCTGGAATATCTTTATTAGTTAAAAGATTTATGCGGGCATATCCTTCCTTAATTAGAATTTTTTTAATTACATCCAAAGTTCTTGACCCTATCCCATTCCCCTGTATGTTATTTTTCACGAAAAATTCATCAACGAAGAATTCTTTACCCTTCCACCAGGATCTTCTATGCCCCAAACAAACAGCAACCATCTGTGGACCTTCAAACACAACAAATCCCTGGAAAGCAGGATTTTCAGTTAATTCATAAATATAACTTTTCACTTGATTCAGTGAGGTCCATTTGTCATACCATGGCTCTGCATTGAAAACCTGTTTAAATAATTGTGAACACTCCTCAAGATCACTCCAGATGAATTCCCTTACGATAATAATCTTCTTTTTTCTATAAAATTCCACATAAGAGTCTTTACTTTTAGTTAAAACATCCCCATGTTTTATAATTAAATTATTCTGGAAATGATCTTTAATTACAGTTTTTAAAGACATGTAAATCATAAATATGAATTTGTTTTTACAAATTTTCTAGATTTTTTTATTAAACTTTACAAATAGCTGGTCATCTAGAAAATCATAACTTGAAGTGGGATAAAATCCTGCTTGGTTCATTATCTCCAGTAATTTATTATAAGGAGTAAAATGACCTAAAAGTCCCATTAAATTTAATTTTTTATTTTTAAAATCAATTATTGCAATTTGACCATTTTGCTTCAACAAATGTTTTAATTTTTTAAAATAATCAACTGGTTCAGGGAGGTGATGGAATACGTTTCTCAAGAAAAATAAATCAACACTATTTTTTGGTAAATTTATATGGTCATTCGCAGCCAAGATAGTTTTTAAATTTTTTATTCCTTCTTTTTCTGATTTAACCCTTATATAGTCTAGATAATCTTGTTTAACATCAATTGCATATACTAAACCATTATCACCTGTTCTTTTCGAAAATTCACCGGCAAAATATCCGCCACCTGATCCTATATCTCCTATAACCATTTTTTTCCTTATTTTAAGATGATTTAATATCATATATGGCTTATTTTTTTCCGATGAAGCTTCACGGTTTAACAAATTCAATCTTAATTCAGTTAACATATTTAATAATACCCCTTTTTGATTCGTACCCCTTTTGTATAATAATAGGCGCATCTGTAAGTATTGTTCCCCATTTAACCAGAGGGCCTACTTCCGGTGTTACTAGATAATTATTTTTTATTTCACCCAGATTTGCAGAGTAGGCCACAGCTTCGTGAAATGATATTTTTTCTTTTAAATTTTTTGATTTAGGCATAGGTAGAGCTTTATATCCATTTCTTTCAAAGAAATTACTTATATGTGAAGTAATTGTTTTAAGATGAGAATAGGTTTCCTTATAATGACCATAGTATTGACAGAAAATCCATCTAAGATCATTTCAGGCAGGGTAATACCTACGGATATGGCTCTTGGATATTCAGTAATTAATGAGATATATTTATTGGTTAAATTATTCTTTACATTCGATAAATCAACTATACCTAAAAAATAATCCTCACATTCTTTTTCAATAATACTTCTTATATCTCTCTCCAATTCCAATTTAAACACCAATTTTATTTATTAAAAAGAATTTCTTGAATTTATTAAAATTTATCTAATAATATAAAGGTAAACTATCCTTTTTTTAGTGAATCCTTAACAGATTTGAGTCTTTCAACTAATTCCCCTATGAATTCTTCATGAGGTGCCAGCTTTATTTCTTTAATATCTTCCAGATAGGAGATATATCCATCAATTTCTGTTAAAGCCTTTTTTATGGTGTATTCCCCATGATCCATTTTATGATGATATCCTAAACGTCCTGAAAGTTTTTCAACTGTATTCTGCCCTTTTTCTGTCAAATTATATCTTCCATCGTCCCCTTTATGGATTAATTCTTCATCAACCATTTTTTTTAGCATTGGATAAACTGAACCTGGTGATGGTCTATGTGTTTTATGACCTCGATAGGGTATTTTACAGGATTCTTGATGTGCTTGTATGGCGTCCATTATTTCTACCCCATTTTTAGGGCCATTTTCATCTAGAACATGGAGAATTAATATTCTTAATCCACCAAATCTTTGCATTTGTTCTATTCTTTCATGGAATTCAGTGTGCAGATTTTTAAATGATTCCCACATATTGGATTTGCCTCCATATCTTCATTTTATCTTTTTTATTTTTACAAATATTCGATTTATATCGGTAAATTGATATAATAAAATGGTTTAAATTCAATTTAAAGGATTTTATATATGTTATTCTGAAATATATATCAAGTTAAAGATATCGATTATACGATACTAAGTATTTTATTATATATAAATTTAATGTGTTTTAAAATCACATTGAAAAAAAAATATATGATATTGTATCGAATTTAGAATGAAAAACCGTATTAATCAGTTAAAGTATCTTAATTATTTTATTTATTAATTAAAATCAATTAATTTATTCTAATCATAGTTCTAAAGATTTTTTATTTTAATCATCCAATAATTTATAAAAAATTATTAACATAAATAATAAATATGACTGAAGATGAAAAAGGCCGGAAAATACCCATATAT
>JAJRAE010000092.1 GCA_028682985.1 Methanobacterium sp. | reverse complement strand
TTTTCTGTCTAAAACCGGAAACTAAATCGCTTAAAAACTTCTCAGCAGGATTTCTGCCTTCCATTTCACTTTCCTTTTTCAATCGTTCTGTTCTTGCTGATGTTTCTTCTTTTATATTCTGCAAACCGGATTTAGTCTTTGTTTTAACATCTTCCCATCCTTCCCGGGTGTCAGTTTTTAAATCTTCGAACCCTTCCTGGGATTCTTCTTTAACATCCTTTAAACCCTCTTTTGTTTCATCTATTTTTTCTTTAGTTTCTGTTTTAATTTGTTCGCTCTTTGGTTTTTCTTTTTCAACTTGAATTTTCTCTTCACTCGGTGTTCCTGCTGTTTGACCGGTTTTACCTTCTTTTTTCAATTTACGCATTCGTTTCTTCATTTCTTCTTTAGATTCTACAACATCTTCACTCATTTTTTATACCCTCCTCTGGAACTATTATAAAGTTATTTGAATTTAAATCATATTTGAAGCTTTCATTTAATATTAAAGAATTTTTGACGATATATTAGGCGATTTTTAACTATTGTGGCCTGTTTGTAACCTTTTCTTATGCCTAGTTGAGTGGATAATTTTTTTAATATTTATTATTACATCTTATTACAGCTTATTTCAGCATATAGTTATGTTTTCAGAGCTTAAATAATCAACGATTATTGAAAAAGAAACTGAATTAATCATCTACTAATTTTAAGGAGAGATTTTATTTTATCAAAATAAATAATCTCAAGAATAATATCGACGAAAAATAGAATTTTATATATCTTCATAGTCTTTAAAAGAAGTATGATTAATATATAAAGGATTAAAGAGGATATCAAAGATAAAATAATATTAATCATTCCCTGGGGATTAAAACAGTAATAAACTATCACTACCTTTCTTTACTATTTAATCAATAATACTTTTTTTTACTAAATTTAGGTCATTATAATAAATTTAAGCCTGTTTGAATCTATTCAGATAGATTTATGGATAATTTTTATAAATGGCGTAATCCAAAACTTATATTAATTACCGAAACAAATGATGTAATAAGATGAAATAAACTGTTATAATTCATATTGTTATTTATTATTTGAGCATAGTTTTTTTTGAAATTCACTCTTTACAGACAAAGAAATAAAAGGAGGATTCGGAAAATGGCCGGACATCTATACGTGATATTAGAAGTAGACCACAGCAAGATCAAAGATTTACTGGAAAAAACCATCATACGAAAAAGTGCCAAAGAGTTCCCCCAGTCAAAAAAGGAATTAGAAGTACATAAAGAAGATGAGGAACGGTACTTCTATTCTGAACTAAAAAAGGATGATGGTGTAACAACCTGATGTAGTTCTAACCATTATAAAATTCAGAATCTTCTTTTTTAATCTTTTTAAACAAGTAAAAAATTTTATTCAAAACAAATAAGTAAGCAGGTGGTAATATAAAGACAGTTATAATGGCGGGTGGACAGGGAACTCGTCTCAGGCCTTTAACATCAATCAGGCCTAAACCAATGATACCTTTAATTAATAAACCTATACTGGAACATGCACTTGATAGATTAAAGAATTTTCAATTAAAGAATGTGCTCTTAACCTTAAATTATAAATCAAACATTATAAAACGATATTTTAAAGATGGATCTGAGATGAATCTGGATATAAACTATTCAGTAGAGAAATCACCACTGGGAACGGCGGGTAGTGTAAAACAGGCAGAAAAATATTTGAATGACACTTTTATGGTGCTCAGTGGTGATGTAATTAGTAATATGAACTTCCGACAAATGCAGGAATTTCATAAAAAGAAAAAAGCATTAGCTACCCTGGTCTTGACCAGAGTTGCCGACCCCACTCATTTTGGAATAGCAGTTTTAAATGAAGATCAGGAAATTGTCAGCTATCTGGAAAAACCAGAGAAGGACCAGATATTCAGCAACATAGCAAATACCGGAGTTTACATATTGGAACCTGAGATCTTCAACTATTTTGATGATATAGAAGGAGAAATAGATTTTTCGAAGGATATATTCCCCAGACTCATTGAAGAAAAAGCAGGGATATATGGATACGTCTTCGATGGCTACTGGAACGACATAGGCCGCCCTGAAACCTATCTCAAAGCAACTTACGACCTTTTGAACCAGAAGATAATCCATAAAATTTACCATAAAAGCTTGAAGAAAGGTGTGGGAAAATTAGGAAATATATGGATGGGTAACAACGTACACATGGATCCCAGAGTTAGAATTGAAGGGCCGGTGGTCATTGGATCCAATTGTATCATTGAAAAAGGCTGCACATTATCAAAAGGAACTGTATTAGGAGAAGGTGTACATATTGGAAGAGATTCCACCATACAGAGCTCAGTTATAATGGGACAGAGCACTATTGAAAGCAATTCCTTCCTTAATGGATGCATAATAGACACCAATTGTATGATAGAAAAAAACACAATAATTGAAGATGGAGTGGTAACCGGAAGCGGAGTAGAGATAGGTGAAAACTCACTGGTCAAATCATCCCGCAGTATAAAAAACGGAACAAAAATCAAAGCAAACTCCATTATAGATGCTGACTATTTGGAATAACCATCAATATCAATTTAGTTGGTTAAATAACAAATAATCTATTTTTTAATATTTAAATCACAGAAAGGAATTATTAGAGGCCATAAATGTCATTATACCTGAAAGAAATTAGGGGGGAAGTGAATACTGAGATAACCAATGAATATGCTTCAAATTTAGGGGGTATATTGGGGAATTTTCTAAGCACGGAAAGCAGAATTAATTTGGGTCGGGATGATGAACCAGCATCCCAGATGATCAGCCGAGCATTAACTGCCGGTATAATGGCTTCTGGAAAATCAGTGGCAGATTTTGGGGTTGTACCAACCCCAGTGGCACATTTTTTATCCAGTTTTTTAAATGGAAACCTTCTTTTAATTATAACTACCCATCATAATATCGTTTCTATCGCCATCTACAGCAATTATCAGATTCATTTGAAACAGAAAAGACCAGAAAATGTTCATGGGGAAGACCTGGGCCGCATATCACATGTAAATATTTTGATGGACACCTACCAAAAATCAGTGTTGGAACAGATAAACCACCAAAATATCAAGACTAAAAAACCGAAAATAATACTGGGATGTGAAGATAAGAATGTAATTCCCTATATCAGTGAAATTCTTAATTCATTGGGTGTAGAAACTGTTATTATTACCTACGGTTCTGGAGATAATATAAATCGGAGAATGGAAGTCGAACCTGAAAATATCTCCCTAATATCATCAATGGTAAAATCGATAAGTGCAGATCTGGGAATTATACTGGTAAATAATGGAGAAAGAGCTATTTTCATTGATGAAAATGGTGATACCATTCGAGATCAGACAATCTTATCTATTTTTGCTATGGACATGCTGAAAAGACAGAGAGGAACTGTTATATCATCTGTAGTGGCATCTTTATCACTGGATGATGTGGTGAACAGATATCAGGGCAAACTTAAAAAAACAGGAGTTAATTCTATTTTAAGGGAACTCGAAAATCCTGATGTGATCTTTGCCGGTGATGAGCCTGGTTTGTACATATTCCCCCAATTTCAATTGTGTTCTGACGGCATATTTGCGTCAATCATGCTCCTGGATATGATTTGTTCAGAGGACAAACCATTGTCCAAATTAGCCAGTGAAATCCCTGAATATAATCGGACAGGTTTTTCTGTGCCATGTGATCATGAGTTAAAATCCTATGCATTAGATTTACTCAAAAAAGAGCTAGAGGATAAGGGAGATTTAACCACAGATGATGGTGTAAGGGCAGATTTAAAAAATTCCTATATATTAATTCGCCCCTCCAGCTTCCAGCCCAGATTGAAGATATATCTGGAGGCAAAAAGCCCTGCAGAACTAAATAAATTAACAGAAGAAATAAATAAAGTACTCAATATAATTCAATCATCATAAACACTTATTTTCAATAATAGTGTTAAATAACTTTAATAAAGGGTGAAGTAAATTCAAAACCAACAAGACCCTTATCGGGACGTAAAATCATTTCTTAAGGATAAAAATTTTATTTTAGCTTCTAATAGAGGCCCAGTAGAATTTATTAAAGAAGGAGAAAAAATTGTAGCAGAAAGAGGAAGTGGGGGACTGGTCTCCACTTTACTTCCCTTAATGGAGAATATTCATGGTTTCTGGGTAGCTGCTTCTCTAACGCCATATGATGCTGAAGTTGCAGGACAATATGCAGAAAACATCGTTCCTATCCCACTTAAAAATCCCAAATTTTACCTACCCTTTCTTATATTTGATTCTGATGTTTATCATAAGTACTATGATGATATATCCAATTCTGTTCTCTGGTATACCCAGCATTACATCTGGAAAAAACCAGAAACATTTAAAGAAGAAGAATATTTAAGCCGAGCCTGGATTGAGGGGTATATCCCCGTAAATAAAGCGTATGCTTCTAAAATCAATGATTTAATAGTTCCAGATAAACAAAATATTGTCATGCTCCAGGATTACCATTTATATTTGGCAGCTTCCTATATAAGAAAAACACACCCAAATCTTATTCTAACACAATTCATTCACATACCATGGCCCAAAGCAAAATATCTTTCCATATTACCAGAATACATGAGGCAGCCCATTATTGAGAGCCTCCTGGCCAATGATATTGTGGGATTTCACATCCCCCGTTATGCTACTAATTTTCTGGATAGCTGTATTGAGATTGCAGATAAAGTAGATTACCAGAATAATGTGGTGTATTACAAGGATAGAACTATACATGTTAAATCTTATCCCATTTCTATTGATATGGATAGTCTAAATCAACTGTCCGAACATTCAGATGTATTTAATTATGAAAGATATATTGAGAAATTAAGAGGGGACAGTTTCCTAATATATCGTACTGATCGGGCTGATTTAAGTAAAAATATACTGCGGGGATATCAGGCATACGAAATGTTCCTGGAAAAACATCCAGAGTACCATGGAAAGGTGGTCTTCCTGGCAACCGGTAAAAGCACCCGCAGCAACCTTAAAGATTATCAGGATTATCGTAAATCAATTGAAGAATTAATACGGGATATAAATCAAAAATATTCAACGGAAAACTGGAGGCCTATTGAGGAAATATTTGAAGCACCCTATAAACTGGTGGTAGCGGCGTTGAAGAATTATGACTGTTTAATGGTTAACCCGTTATGTGATGGAATGAATGTGGTATCCAAAGAAGGTCCCTTCTTAAATCAGAATAATGGAGTGCTAATCTTATCAGAAGAAGCTGGGTCACATGTTGAACTTAAGGATCAGGTATTATCAATTAACCCCTTAGATGTAGATGAAACAGCAGAGGCAATACACCGGGCTGTAACTATGAATGAAGAAGAAAGAACCAGTAAATGCAGGGGTCTAAAAGAATTAATTCAGAAGAACACACTGAGCGACTGGATCAGTAATCAGTTCAGGGATATCCAGATGGTAATTGATGATAGATTATAAAAATAATAGAAAATACGTTTTTTTTCCTTTTATTTACACTAATAACCAGTAGAAAAATTCCTCTAATTCTTTGATATTTCCAACACTGTAATCAGCATCTTCGGCCACTTTTTGAGGTGTTTCATCTGATAAAACTACAATGGATATTCCAGTAAATGAGTTTTTATTTAATTTACTGATTATCTTAAAGGCATCCTGATCTGTTGTATCGTCTCCTGCATAGATCAACTGTTTAATATCATATTTTTTAACTATCTCTGTGATTATGGTGCCTTTATTATTAACAGTTTTGGGCTTTATTTCTATGATTTTCCTTCCAGTAATCACAGCTAGATCAGGTGGTAAATTGATTGTCTTAATAATTTTTAGTATGGTAGTTTTTGCCTTTTGCTGATTCTTTATAAGACGGTAGTGGATTGCTAAACTGGTTCTTTTGTTTTCTAAAATAATACCATCCATCTCTAACTTATTTTTGAGAATTTCTTCAATATTTCTAATCTGGGACTGATAATTGGCTGCTTCAGGATCTAAAATTATTTGATTTCCTTGGAGGTATTCCATACCGTGATTTCCAATATATAATGCATCTTCAATATCAACCATCTTCCTGGCGCTTTCCACTGGTCTCCCAGTTATGAAGGCCAGTAATTTATATCTTTTTTGAATTTCAACCAGAA
>JAJRAE010000200.1 GCA_028682985.1 Methanobacterium sp. | reverse complement strand
TTTAAATGCTGATATGTCTAAATTAATTAACTCTGTCTAAAAGATCTAAATTTAGGGAAAGACTTATGATTATTAACAGCCAGCTTGTGTATTATATTCTTATAGCAATTATATTAATCATAATTATCCTTTTCTGGTTTATCTGGTCTGATTTAATTGGAGCTGGTTTTGAACCAACTTCCACCAGACGGGTTAAAAGAATGCTGGAAATGGCAAAACTTAAAGGGGAAGATGTGGTTTATGATTTAGGATCAGGTGATGGTAGAATCGTTATCATGGCAGCCTGTAAATATAAGGTCCGAGCTGTGGGAATTGAAGCTGATCCAATACGTCTGGCTTGGTCTAGGTTAAGGGCCTTCTTAATAAGGTGTCCTGGTAGGGCGTCTTTCATCTGGGGCAACTTCTTCCGGGAGGATATAAACCAGGCAACAGTGGTGACCATATTCTTATCTGCTAAGGCCAACCAGAAATTGAAATACAAACTCCTCACTGAACTGGAACCCGGAACAAGAGTGGTAAGCTATTACTGGCGTATAAAGGGGTGGAGAACAATCAAGGAAGATCGGGAGAATCATCTATATCTCTATATCATAGGCCAAACCCACCACCAATTTTATGGAGATAGAGATAAGTTTTGATATAAAAAAATTTGTATTCTAGAAGAGATATAAAATTAGTATATTAATTTTGAGGGGATGTTTTTTTATGAGAGTGTGGGTTGAGCGTAGAGTGGAAGTAACAGATGATAAGGTAACCAAAGTTATGTACGAATATCTACTGGGAAGAGATGTGGAAATCCCGGACATATTATTTTTAAAGAGCTTCGAAGTAAAAATTGGACTATCATTTTTCTGGATTGACCCAGAGAAATGTTTCTACGACGCTTTGGAACACCGAATGCTCTGTAGGCTGGATGAATTGAAAATGTGCGAAGAAGAATGGGAGAGTGCTAAGGAGATGTATGTTAAGTCAGGATTTGAAGTCATGACGGTAACAAAGTGAATTAAAAGTTAAATGAAGGTGATGGGTTTAATTTAAACCCGGACCAGAAGACTCCTTAAAATAGAAAACAAAAAATATAATTTCGCAATAATCCCCATCACCAAATTAAATATTTATATTAAGTTATTAATTAAGTTAACTAATTAAAAAGAAACAGAAATAAAAAAAGAGATAAAAACCCTCTTATAAAAATAAACTATCAATATTATGTTAATTTTAAATCTAAAAATTAAATATTTTCAAAAAAATTATATAACATCAGATTAAAAAACATTGTTACAGGTTACTAAACCAGGCGAGTAGTTATATGTCTAAAGCAGGGGTACTTATAGTGGAGGATGAGGCTATAACGGCCTTAGAAATCCGTAATGTTATTGAATCTTCTGATTATGAAGTATTATCAGTGGTCCATAGTGGAGAGGAAGCTGTTAAGCAGGCTTTAACTTTAAAGCCTGATCTTATTTTAATGGATATCATACTGCAGGGTGATATGGATGGAGTGGACGCCGCTCGAAAGATAAAAGAATTCCTGGACATACCCATACTATACATCACCGCACTAGACTCGATTGAACCAAACCGACTGAAAAACACCCGGGGAAGCGGTTATCTCGTGAAACCCATTTCAGAAGGAGAATTACTCAGCAACATTGAGATAGCCATACACAACTACAAGACCACTAAGGAAGAGATGGTTAACAATAAATTTGAAAGCTTAAGCGATGTGCAGGTATTCATGCAGAGCATGATTCCACAGTTATCATCAAACCTGCCAATAGATAAGCGAGGATCATTTCTGGGAACCTTCCATAAGAAATTCGAGAAATATATGAAACCCCGATTTTTAAAGGAAACCGGAAGATATGATAAAGGAGTGTTTAATAAACTCCCGGAAAGCGGGAAACTTCAGGTATATCTATCCTGGATAAACAGCTTTTTTTTGAACCTAGGCTTTGAAGTGGACATATTCCAGCAGGGAGATGAATGGATCATCACCCTCAGAGACTGCACCTGGTGTGAGAGAAACTATGAAAACATATTCTACTGCCTGATCTGCCAGGCCATACTTAAACAGACCTTCGGATGGACCAACTTAGACGGGGACATAGAATCCCTGTCAGATGCCAGCCTCTCCAAGTCACTGTGCCGGTATAAAATCGCCCTCATAAATTAAAATTTATATTATCTTATTGAAATTAAAACCTCTCTAAAATTATTATACCACATAACTGGAGAATAAATAAGCATGCCTAAAAAGACAACTAATAATTCACGATTAAAAAATTTCCTATCTAAGGATAAAGAAAAAGACAGATCCGAGTTTATAGCTGCCATCATAATTAATATCATTTTATGGTTCATAGTTAACAACCTGCTAAACTGGAATTTGAGCTTTATAAGCCCTACTTTTATCCAGGTGCAGGGTATAATATACCTACTAATTACTACTACCATCCTAATAAACATCATTTTCCTCTTCTACCAGGCCACCTGGTTCCGTAACCTGCTTAAGATGATCACAGATATACTGGGAATATTAGTGGCCTACACTTTACTGGTAGTGTTC
>JAJRAE010000137.1 GCA_028682985.1 Methanobacterium sp. | reverse complement strand
CAGGAGGGAATACCACAGAAATTCACCATGGCCCTTTATGATAAAACAGAACAGAAATATCTGGTAGAGGGAGAGGTGGTAAGATACGGTATGATACCGGTGGATGAAAACATGATCCTCATAGAAACCCTGTCCAGATATAATTGGGATGGAAATGAGGGATACGGCATAGCAGAGTTTCTATTACCAAAAAAGAAATAGGAAAAGATTTATTTATATTGCATATTTTTTTCATCTGAATAATAATTACACTTCAGAATATTCCTTTTTCAGTTTTAACCAGTCAACCTTGCCCACCATGGTGATGGGCAGTTCCTCCCTAATCTCAATCTCCCGGGGAACACTCCATATGGCCAGATATTCCCGGCACAGATCCATGATTTCAGTTTTTACTTTTTCAGCATCTGTGTAGCCTTTCTTTAGAACTATGAATGCTTTAATTTTCTCGATCTGGTATTTATCTGGTACGCCGATGACGCAGGACAGGGAAACAGCCTGATGCTTGTTGATCACGTTTTCGATCTGGGTGGGAAAAACAGAATATCCAGAACTTTTAATCATCCGTTTAATCCGGGATTTGAAATAAAAAAAACCATCCTCATCCATACAACCCAAATCACCAGTATGACACCATTTAAATCCGTCGTTATGTGTCTTTATTACTTTTTCAGTTTCTGCGGGATTCTTGTAATATTCCAGCATTACTGTAGGGCCGGTGATGCAGATCTCACCATCTTCTCCTGGAGGGAGGTCCTCAACTGTACCTTCTTTAACTATTTTATAGATCATATCAGGCAATGGAATTCCCATGCTGCTGGGTTTATCAATGGTGTTGGGGATGAGACAGCTTACAGTTACTGTCTCAGTTAATCCGTAGCCTTCCTGCATAGTTACTTTACCGCCTCTTCTGGAGATGAATTCATCAAAATTTTTCTTTAATTCAACAGGTACTGAATCTCCCCCGGCAAAAACCCCTTTCAAACTACTGAAATCAGTTTTTTTCATCTTCTTACTTCGCAGTAATGCCTCGTATAAGGTGGGCACCCCTGCTATGTATTGAGGTTTATGTTTGGCGAACATGTCGGCAAATATGGTGGCGTTGAATTTAGGGACTAAAATAGCACACGCCCCCACACATAATGGAAGGTGCACGCAGACAGTGAGTCCAAAACCGTGGAACATGGGTAGGATGCACATGATTTTATCCTTCTTAATCTTACCCATGGTTTCATCATTTAAATGGGCCAGGCATTGAATAACCAGGGCATTGAAATTATGATTTGATAATAAAACACCTTTCTGTATTCCAGTGGTACCTCCGGTGTACAGCACCACCGCACCATCACCGCATTTCATATTACTATTAATAAACTGATGGGATTTTGCTCCCAAATCCATGAAATTCTTCCAGGAGATAAGTAAATCATTTTCTTTATAGTTGATCTTGGGGATTTTATGGCCTTCCAGTGCCCAGAAGCCCATGGTCATTCTTTTACCTAGAAAGTCGCTTATTTTAGCTATAATTACTTTTTTGAGGTCTAAATTTTCTTCCACCTTCTGCAGGTTCATGTAAGAAAAGTTTCCGATAATAATATATTTACTGTCCACGTTTTTCAGGTAAAACTCCATTTCCCGGGGGGCGCTGAGAGGATGGATCATATTGGCAATGGCGCCCAGTTTGTTTACGGCATAAAACATTATCACAGCATGGGGAGTGTTGGGCATGCAAATAGTCACTGCATCCTTATCGGTCACCCCGATTTCTGATAATGCCTTTGCACAGTCATCCACTTGTTTGTGAAGTTTTTGGTATTTGGTCTTTTTACCCATGAATTCCAGGGCCACGTATTCTGGATCCTTCTCTGCCCGGGCGGATAACATTTCATAAATAGTTTTATCTGGATAACTTAGATTAGCTGGTGTATTTTTATTATAAAATTTAAGCCAGGGTCGTTTATAGTTTAAATGGTCATCTGCTTCTTGTATTAATGATGTTATGTTCATAGAGCAATACTTCCCCATTAAATTCTTTAAATCTTTTGAATGATACCCATAAGTTTATGAATTATTCTTATGAAAATGGATTTCTAAAATTATTGATCAACTGGATAATGCTCTAATTTTTTTTCCAGTTTTTCCGGGTTGTTTAGTATTTCTGTGAATAATTTAATAGCTCCGATATAGTAGAATCCGTCGCTGATTCTTTCATCAATGGTAATTGATATTTCAACCAGGTATCTTTCCTCATATTCTCCAGTTTCATGGTTGTAAACCTTATCTGAATGGATCTCTCCCAGACAGATGAATACTGAATTAGTCCCCCGGTCAAATAAATGGTGGTAGGGTACGTTTCTAATACCTATACTTCCTAAATTAGCAACAAAGGCACTGGAATGCATCGGATCTTCACGATATATACTTTTTGGATACTTTCCAATGTAGTTCAGGAAATCCAGTAATTTAACAGATAGCTGTACAACTGGTCCTGGAAATTCGGCGAATGTATCCAATATGTTGGAAGCATCATCAGCCTCCCCACTTTTAACTGTTTTAATCCCTTTATTTAACTTATCAACAATTGTCCACAGGGTTTCTTCTCTTCTAAAGGATTTCTTAATGATGGTTTCCTCCGCATCTTCAGTAAATTCTTTTTTAGCAACGAAGGCCATTTCTATCCTCTTTCTTTGATAAAATTTTCTTCCAGAAATAAACCGATTAAGGTGAGGCTTAAGGGTGAAAAGCCGGACTAAAGCAGCTAAGAAAACATTGAAATAGGTAATTTTATCGATGTTTCCGTCCTCAATTTGAACTGGGTTATTTTTTAATTCCCTATTTTTACGGGATACATATTCAACGAAGCTGGTCACATCGATTTTATCCTTGTAATATATGGCAGCACCATTACGGGATGTCATTAAATGGGGGACTAGTTTGGTAAAAGAACTTAAATCTTTTAATATCCAGCCGTCATTCCTATCACCCCTCTTCTTCTTCCGGTTATAAAGTGATGCATGGTTATTTTGAATAGAGCTATTCTTTGACATGTTAGTTATCCTATTTTAATGCTAATTATCTGAAAATGTGTTTCTAGAAACTTTATTATAAGCTGAATGGATAAAATTATTTGCAAATTTTTCTCTAAATAATCGTATGAAATAAACTATTATAAAAATAGAAATCATTTAATTTTTTGATTAATAATGTAAACCATATTCCCTGAACATTTTCCTCTAAATTTTCATCTCTATTGATATACCCAGATGGAAATGTTTATATTTACCTCTATTTTACTAAAATAGAATATAAATTTATATATTTCATTTATTGGATAATCCAGAAATCTTTTACCTGAAAAATATCAAATATATTAGTTCTAATTCTGTTTACAAAGTAGGATAGGCAGTTTTTTATATTTCCCAACACATATATTAATATAAGAATAAAAGGGGGTTTTACTCTTGACACAGGTAGTTAAAAGAAATGGAAGAAAAGAGTTCTACAATGAAGATAAAGTGAGAAGATCACTGGAAGCAGCGGTAGAAAACGCCGGTTACAATCTGGATAGTAAAAGACAGTTCGTAGATAAAACAGTGCGTAATGTATCTAGAAATGTCAAGATAATGAGTGAGGTACCTTCCGAACAGATCAATAACATTATAGAGCGTAACATAATACAGGAAGAGAAGGTTTCTGGAGACTCGGGTATCAAAGCGGCCTGGGAAAGATATTAAATATTTTAAACCTATCTTCAATTTTTTTTAATTAAACTTTTTTTTATTTTTATCTCTAAAACTTTATCTAGACCATCTCAGGAAAAAAGAATAGATAGGAGTTTATCTATAAAAGATTTTGGTTATAAACTCCAGAATTAAATCTAATAAGCCCTTATTATCAGATGATAATGGATTACCAGCTATGGTTATTTCGGGGGTTATACATGAACTGTTATCTGAACCTGAATTGTCTTGGTTACCGTTTATTTCTGGTTGGTTTGTAATACCGGTCTGAGCTTCGTTGTTCTGGTTTTCTGTTGAGTAATTATTCGTTTTTTCCAGGGTATTTTTGTTGTTTTTGGATAGTGGCTGGTTATCTTCAGATATGTTGGATTCATTGTTTATGTTGTTTGACATACAGGTGTAGATAGGGGAATCATACAGGTTTTCAGTTAGATTATAGCCTGATATTTCATTATACAATATGTTTCCATCATCCAGGTCAATTGAGTCTTCTATTAAATCATCCCAATAACCAGTGTCTTCATATTGGTCATCTAAATATTCATCAATTGCATCACCTATACCTGAATCACCATCAGTGTATCCACTTTCATCTGTGAACTCTTCACTGTCTCCATTCTCTTCATCGAATTCCTCTGGCAAATAGTCATCACTGTATTCATCATATAATGTGTCATAGAAATCTTCAGGTAAGATTTCATCGTATAAAGTGTCGTCGATTTGTTCTGGTAAATACTCGTCGATGTATTCATCGGATAATGTGCCATCGAATTCCTCTGGTAAATACTCGTCGTAGTATTCATCGTATAAAGTTTCGTCGAATTCCTCTGGCAAATACTCGTCGAAGTATTCATCAATTGCATCGTCTATATCTACCAGTTCATCGAAATAGTAATAGTCATCAGTTATTTCGCCGAAATCATAGTTTTCATCAGTTAATTCATTGTTTTCATCATCAGTTTGCTCTTCAACGCTTTCCGATGATTCATCTGTATTCAGATCATTAATTTCTGGTGAATTATCACTATTTTCATCTGTTATTCCATTTACATCTGCAGAGTAATCTACAGATGAGTCTGCTGCATAGGATGCAGATACAAAGACGAACAGTGTTAACATCAATGCCGCCGTCTTAAATAATTTACCGCCTCTCGAAATTTTATCACTCCCTAATCTTAGGATATCATTAGTTACATTCCTCCACTTATAAAGCTTATTGTTTATTTTCCGAAAATAAACTCTCAAATAACTCTTTTCTATCTTATAAAAGATTTAGAAAGGTTTCAAAATCAAATATTCAGGATATCTATTCTGAGATTCTATATCCTAAGATAAGGCTTTATTTAAATCTGTTTAGGCTAATGAATGATTATTTAATAAAATTATCTGATTTCCAGCAACTTATTACACAAGGCTTAATTAATATGCTCATTTGGAAAATGAAATAAAGTATAATATACATTTAAATTGAAAAAATACAGACAATCTAGTTGTTAAATAATAATTTAACAAATTAGAGATAAATTAGAAAAATTCTATTAAATTATAAAAATAATAGTGTAAAAGTAAAAAGAATGCCACCAATAAGTGTAATCTATTCAAAGTAAAAATAAAATAAAAATTAAGTATAGAAAAATAAGTCTATTCTATCTTGATACATTCCCAGGGTTGGTTTTCGGTATCTATGACTGCATACATCTCTACTTCAACATTTTGGAACAGTTCTTCACAACCAAATTCCAGGTTATCTGCCTTTTTAACGGGATACATTCTTCCCCGGGCGCTTTTAACAACTAGTTCACCCTCCCGGGTGATGCCTACTATTAATTGTCTGATTTCTTTTGCCATACTAAAATTCACCTTTAAACTTGAATATGTTAATTTAAAATTTATTAAATAAAACTTAGTCTTCAAAGAATAAATAATATGCAGTTTTAAATTCTGGAAAAAAATTAATCCAGATTTATACTAAGACTTTAAGGAAATGTTGATTTATAAAATTTTTAAGAAATTGAAAAGTTTTTAGAATAAAAAAAAATTTAAAAAAAAGAATTTTAAATCCCTTTTTTTGCTTAATATCCAGTAGCTATCATGGCGGATACGTCCACCACTTTACTGCTTGCAGCGATTAGGACTTTTGCTGCGGCTTTTAAACCATCTCCATAATGCTGGCTGTTGTACTTGGTATACTGCCAGTCTACAAAGGTGCTTCCGTTATAGTAACGCACCCAGGAATGCCTGTACCAGCTGCCTGTTCCTCCGCCAACATATCCCATTATCTGAGCTGGAATACCTGCAGCGTTTAACTTATTGTAGAGCCATTCAGCATCTGCCCAGCAGTCACCATAACCCACTTTCTCCATAACTGATGCACTGGACTGTCCCTGAATATCCTCATATTTTGCCTCGGCATATCCTATGGAATCGATGATAGACTGTGCATTTGAGGGTAAGGCAGCAGCAGCACTTACTGATGAGGTCCATGCTGATACTGATACTGTGTTAGGTAGTCGGTTGTTTGTTTTATAGAATGCCATGATCTTGGCAAAAGAGTAGACCATGGTTTCATATCTCATATTTCCCAAAGAAGTGCTTACATAGTTGGGCACTCTTCCATTTGCATTTATAAATGAGTTAATCTTACTGGCAATGGAAAGATACTCTGTTTTGGTTAGTGTTCCACTGCTTAGGGATTCAGTGGATTTAGTTGGGTTTGATACGTCTTTTAGTGTAACTGGAGTTGTTTTATTTTTATTTATATTTATAACAGTTGATGTAGCCAGATAGAGATATTGCGCTGATGTGACCTTCTTGCTTCCTACTGTAACATTGGCTGGAATTTTATGATTGGCTTCCACATAATTTTTAACAGTCTGAGAGGAACTGCCT
>JAJRAE010000095.1 GCA_028682985.1 Methanobacterium sp. | reverse complement strand
TCCTTATTTCCTCGAAGTATTCCTTGATCTTCTTTAAAAGTTTGAGATCCAGTCCTGTGTCGTAAGGGGTATCTTTTAGGGCAGCCACCATACTTTCGGTGGGTGGTTGGGATGCTCCCCATGAGAGTGGTGAAATAGCTGTGTCTAAGAGGTCAACCCCGGCTTGGCATGCTGCATAATAGCTCATAGGGGTCATTCCACTGGTACAGTGACAGTGAAGGTTAACTATGAGGTCAGTCTCTTCTTTAAGTTTCCTGATGAGTTCATAGGTGTCATGAGGTGAGATTAGTCCGGCCATATCCTTAACAGCAACAGAGTCGCATTCTAGTTCTTCCAGTTTTTGGGCAAACTCAACAAAGGTATCTGTGGTGTGGTAGGGACTTACTGTGTAGCTTATTGTGGCCTGTACATGTGCATCCTGTTCTTTCGCTACTTTTATGGCCATTTCCATATTCCTTATATCGTTGAGTGCATCGAAAATTCGGAAAACATCAACTCCATTTGCATATGATTTTTCCACAAAATCACGGACGATATCATCAGGATAGTGTTTGTATCCCACTAAGTTCTGTCCACGTAAAAGCATCTGTAAAGGGGTTTTCTTTACAGCTTCTTTAAGTTCCCTGAGACGCTCCCAGGGATCTTCGTTAAGATAACGTATGCAGGTATCAAAGGTGGCGCCTCCCCAGGATTCCAGTGAAAAGTAACCTACCTTATCCATTTTCTCGGCTATGGGCAACATATCTCTGGTTCGCATTCTGGTGGCCATCAATGATTGGTGGGCATCCCGGAAAGCGGTTTCTATAATCTGTAATTTTTTCATGGTAACCCTCTACTTCGAGTTTGATTTCTCTATATACATAGTCCAAAGATACATATAAATTATGATAGGTTAAGACCTTGATAAAAAGGATATTAAATATCAGAAATAAAGAAATTAAAAGCATTTTAAAAAAAATTCTTGAAAAAATTAACCGTTTATACTACATACAATGTAGTCTTGATTTTCATATGCTACAGTTATAAAATCCGGGAGAAATTCTGAAAGACTTGATGAGACCGGTTTACTGAAATAGACCAGGGGATAAAATTCTGATTTCACACTTAAAAGATGTAGATCTCCGGTGTTATTAAGGGCTAGTCTTTTATCCAGAACCAGATAGCCAATTCTTGCTTCTTTTAACTGGGTAAGGGTGATGTTTTTATTGAAATCCTCAAAACCATAGTGTATGGGCATACCGGTAGTGGTGGCCAGGAAAGTACCCACAAAAAGGTTGTTGGTAAGGATAGATTTACTTTTATCACCATTGCTGTTGAACCAACTTGCCAGTTCCATCATAGATGATGAGGGAGGGGCAATCTCCAGGTTTCCGTACTGATTTTTAACCTCGAAGGTGGCTAAACCTGGTTTCTCAACAGTCAAAACAGCGCTTGCAATTGAAAGGGTAAACACCAATAAAATCAGAATAAGACCCAATCTATTCATTGTAGGTTTTTCGGAATATTTTAACCACCAATAAATTTCACTTAACCCAAAACCGCCTATTATAGAAAGAGGTAAAAGTAGATAAACCAGCAAACGGTAAGATATAACGCTTACACCGAACCAATAGGCGATACTCAATACAAACATCACTAATATCCAGGTTAAGATAAATAAGTTTTTTCTCACAGGGTTTTTAAAGTAATTTCTAATCTGAACTCTTCCTTTATCCATATTTACAAAAGATAAAATTATTCCAATACCTGCAAAGATTAAAACCAGATATCCAATGTCCAGATATCCCCTTAAATTTAAAGGGCGATTAGATGAAGATGTTATCAGTCCAGTGGTAGCGGAAATCCCTTGATTGAAAATGGAATATATTATATCAGGTTGCCATAAGAGGAGGGCTATAATTCCGACAACCACTAGCAAAACAGGTGATAGAAGGAAAATACCATAATTCTTTAAAATATGAAGATCACGATTAATCCCTATATCAAACAGGGTGATCATGGTTATTATTGAAAATAATATTAGAGTTGCAGCCTGATGGGTGAAAACCACCATTAATGATAGGATTCCAGATAACAAAGCATATTTAAGCTGGTGATTCTGTATTGATCTGTAATAAAAGTATATAGCTAAGGGTATAAATATCAGTGCCAGATTTTCAGGGATTGGCAGCATGATCCGACCAATAAAAATACTGGATATAATTAAAAATCCAGCTGATAAGCCGGCCAGTGTTCCATACCATCTCTGGGCTACAAAACTAACAGATAGGACAATAAACATGGCCAGGAATGGTTGTAGGACACGGGCTATCTGGAATAGATCAACTTTAGTTATTAATCCTAAGAGTGCCAGTATGAAATGGAAAAGTGGGGGGTAACCTATTTTCTGGCCGAATGGTGCGTTTAAAAGAGGGTCAGTTAGCACCAGACCGTATTTCATGTATACCATAGCGTATTGCACATGGATTATGATATCCCAGCTTAAAGGCCACGGATATGTTAAGGTGGGGATAAGTGCTATTAAGAAAGCCGCCATGGCCGGTATTATCCATACGTACTTTTTTGGTAAGAAAGAAGTGTTCAATTAAATCACAGATCCTTAATTCAGGGAATTTAATTTATCTATTTAATTTTCGTGCTTTTAGATTTTCCTGATCTTTTTCTAAGGGATTTCACAGTAAAGTATTTAGTTTAGTGATTAATAACTTGTGTACTGTATAGTTATTACTAACAATAATTATGGATAAAATGGTGAGAAACGATGGATGAAAAAACGAAGAATGGAATGGGATGGCTTCCAGATATTCCGGACTTTAGAGATTTAACTGTAGATAATAAGAAAATAAAACCTCTCTTAAAAACAATGGGGATATCAGAAACCCAGAATGAACTACCAGGAAGTGTAGATCTTAGGAAATGGTGCTCTCCGGTTGAGGATCAGGGAAAATTAGGATCATGCACGGCACACGCAGGGGTGGGGATGTTGGAATACTTTGAACGCAAGGCCTACGGAAAACATATAGACGCCTCGCGTCTGTTTTTATATAAAACAACCAGGAATCTCATGCAACAATCAGGGGATACCGGCGCATTTCTAAGAACCACCATGAGTGCGCTGGTTTTGTTTGGGGTGCTGCCAGAGGAATATTACCCCTATATTATAGAAGAATACGACCAGGAACCGCCTGCCTTCTGCTATTCCTATGCACAGAGCTACCAGGCCCTTAAGTATGTTAACCTGGACCCGCCCAATACAACACAGGATGAATTGCTGGCACGCATAAAAACAAACCTGGCAGCAGGAATTCCATCTATGTTCGGATTCACTGTGTACAACTCACTATGGTCGGCTAAAAATGGGGAAATACCACTTCCCTGCCCAAAGGAAAAGGTCGAAGGGGGCCATGCCATAATGGTAGTGGGCTATCATGACCAAATGGAGATAGAAAATCCTAATTGTGGGAATAAAACCACTGGGGCACTTTTAATCCGTAACTCCTGGGGATCCAAGTGGGGTGAAGGAGGATACGGCTGGCTTCCATATCAATATGTGCTCAGTGGACTGGCCCAGGACTGGTGGACTCTGATGGATAATGAATGGTTTGACAGCGGGGAATTCTCACTAGAATAATTTGAATATAAAATTTTTATAAAATAATAATTTGAATAAGGGGATATTAAAATGTCTAAAAGAGCATTATGCGTGGGAATTAACAACTTCAAAAATTATCCTGAAAATTCTTTGAATGGATGTATCAACGATGCCTATGATATGCATGCGTTGCTGGTTAAATATATGGGATTTAAAGATAATGACATATTCAAACTTCTGGATAAGGACGCTACCAAATCTAATATCATGAAAAATCTGAATGAGATGGTAAAGGGAGCTAGAAAAGGTAAATATAACACTTTGGTTTTCAGCATGTCAAGTCATGGCACCCAGCAACCTGATGCGGGTGTTGATGAATCTGATAGAATGGATGAAGCATTTTGCCCCTATGATCTGGCCAGTAAAGAGGCATCTTGGGATAAGGATCATATAATCACAGATGATGAGCTGCACGACCTTTTTATACAGCTACCTGACCAGGTTAATCTGGAGGTGTATCTCGACACCTGCCATAGTGGAACCGGCCTGAAGGCCATGGAACCTATCCCCGACCGACAGCCAAGGTTCATACCACCACCGTCACCAGAAATCTTCCATGCATCTGATAAAAACCTTAAAGGTGCTTCATCTCTACTGGATGAGGTTGTAGATAAACATATACTGTGGGCAGCGTGTCAAGCAGATCAGACCAGTGCTGATGCCCATATAAGCGGTGAATGGCATGGTGCATTTACTTACTACCTATGCCGGGCAGTTAATCAGACTGATAATCGGAAATCCCGG
>JAJRAE010000157.1 GCA_028682985.1 Methanobacterium sp. | reverse complement strand
TTCTTCAGTGAACAGATAGAAGACGAAGAGTAATAATTGGATAATAATGTATTTAATGGGGTATGCTTTATGAAGATTTTGGCTGTGGGAGATGTACACGGTGATTATTTGAAGATTATAGACTACCTAAAAAACAATAAGATAGACCTGGTAATAGTAGCGGGAGATATCACTCAGTTCGGCCCGGCAGAGCTGGGGGAGGAAATATTAAATGAAATAAGCAGTTTTGAAGTCCCTGTACTGGCTATCCCCGGTAACTGTGACCCCGAATCAATCTATGGAAAAATCGAAAACTCCCGGGCAGTGAACATACACGGAAAAACAATTACAATCAAGGATATAGGCATATGCGGTTTTGGAGGGTCCAATCCCACCCCCTTTAACACGCCATTAGAATTTGAAGAAATAGAGATCTATGATGAAGCAAGCAAGCTAATAAAGAACATATCAAATGAGAAGATATCCCTGTTAATTACTCATGCACCACCCTACGGCACCAAAACAGATATCTTACCCTCAGGGGAACATGCAGGAAGCACCAGCATCCGAAAGATAATAGAAGAATATCAACCTGTGCTCAACGTATGTGGACATATACATGAATCCCGGGGCGTAGATAAGATAGGTAAAACCAAAATCGTGAATCCCGGTGAATTATCAAAGGGTTATGGCTGTTTGATAAACATAGATAGCCAGAAAGAGGATCCGGTTCAAGTGGAACTCATTGAGATGTAAATAGTTAATTTTTTTTAATTAAAAACAGAATTTCTGAATTATCTCTAAATGGTATCTTTAAACTTAGTTATATCATTTAATATACTACTTTTCTTTTAATATAAATGGAAAGTCTTTTTAAGTAAGACTAACAAAGCCTTTTTATTGGTATAAATATATTTCTACGGTTTTGAGGTGTAACGATTGAAGATGATCTTAGTTGAAGGACAAGTAGGCGGTAAGAAATATAGGGAACCTT
The DNA here is from genome assembly GCA_028682985.1 of Methanobacterium sp. Lineage (GTDB taxonomy): Archaea > Methanobacteriota > Methanobacteria > Methanobacteriales > Methanobacteriaceae > Methanobacterium_A. Next base: position 9,487 of record JAJRAE010000157.1, on the reverse strand, counting down.
TTTCTAAAGGAGTTCTCGCCAGATCATTAACCAGGGCAGAGATGGATCCTAACAAGGCCTATACTTTTGCCTCACATATAGAGTCATACCTGCATAAAGAAGGTTTTCAGGTTATTGAACTCAACGACCTCATAAGCATCGTGGGAGAAAAACTTAAAGAAGAAGACCGAGAGATCGCAGAGAAATATGGGATGTGGAAGAGACTCCGAAAATGTCGTGAACCGTTAATAATCCTTATTGGTGGTTCTTCAGGGGTGGGAACATCATCCATAGCTTTTGAAGTGGCTAACCGCCTGGGTATACGCAACATGATCAGCACCGACATGATCCGGGAAGTCATGCGGAAGATTGTCTCTAAAGAACTGCTGCCCACCATCTATGAATCCAGCTACACCGCATACCGTTCACTACGCATACCCCCACCACCAGAACTCGATGAAGTTTTAATTGGATTCCGGGACCATGTGGACACTGTGAGTGTGGGTGTGGATGCTGTTATAGAAAGGGCACTGAAAGAAGGTATCAGCATAGTAATTGAAGGAGTGCACATCGTACCCGGATTTATAAGGGAGGATCTGGTGGCCCGTGAAAACGTGAACATGTACATCTTAACCCTGCAGGATGAAGAAGTGCATAAAGGAAGATTCTACTCAAGATGCAGGCAGCTGTGGGCCAGAAGACCGCTTAAACGATATATGAACTACTTTGGAGCTATACGCAGAACCCATAAATACTTTGAAAGCCAGGCCAACAAGTACCATATACCGGTAATAGAGAATATAGATGTCACAACCACACTGGACTCTATAATTGAGGATATAACCAAGACTTATGGACGTGAAGAAGATGTTAAAAAACCTGAAAGTTAAGGATATTATGACGGAAAACGTGATCACCGTCCCACCCACTGAAGATGTTGTATTTGCCTTTGAAAAACTGATGACAAACAAAATAAGCTCCCTACCAGTAGTGGACCAGGATGAATTGCTGGGAATAGTCACCGCTACCGATCTGGGCCATAACCTCATACTGGATAAATATGAACTGGGAACCACAGTGGAGAAGGTCATGGTAAAGGACGTGACAGTGATCAGTCCGGATGATGATTTAATGAAGGCCGTGGAGATGATGAATCAGACCAGCTCAGAGGGAATTATCAACCAGCTGGTAGTAATAGAAGATCATAAAATCCAAGGCATAATATCAGACGGAGATATCATAAAGGCCATTCTATAACTTCTATTTTATTTTAATTCATTATAAAAAGAGTTAAATAATAACCTAATTTAATTCGAGGTTTATGCCTTTTATATTAATAACGTTTTTTTTAGCGACAGCTTGGTTCCTGGAATTTGATCTGGAAGCGGGTTCCGCCATCTCTTCTTAAGTCTATGGTTCCGTCCAGCTGGCTAGTGAGGTTGGTTACCAGTTGCAGACCCAGAGTTTTCACTTGTTCCAGATCGAGTTCTTCTGGGAAACCGATCCCGTTATCCTTCACCATTAAAAAGAATTCATCATCAAGGCATTTTATCTGGATATCTATCTCACCAGGAGTGTTGTCAGGGAAGGCGTGTTTGATGGAGTTGGTTACCAGTTCATTAATTATCAGGCCGCAGGGTATGGCGGTGTTTATATCCAGCAGAATGTGGTTGGACTTTATGTTGTATTTAACCAGATAGGTGTTCACACTATAGGAACGGAACAGATCAGAGACCAGTTCATTGGCATATTCTGTAAGATTAATCCGGGTAAGATCCCCGGTTTGATATAATTTTTCATGTATAAGGGCCATGGATTTGATCCTGCTCTGGCTATCTTTAAATACTTCCAAGGATGTAGGATCTTTCATATAACGGGACTGTAAACTCAGGAGTGAGGATACGATCTGTAGATTATTTTTAACCCGGTGGTGTATCTCTTTAAGAAGCACATCTTTTTCTTTTAATGATTTATTAAGCTTATCTTCAGCCTGCTTCTTCTCAGTGATATCCCGGACAATACATAAAGTTTCAACTTCATTCAGTCTTTTTATACGTGCTTCATAATTTCTTATCACTGATTTTGTGGGGATTTGAAATTCAAAGCTCTTCAGGGAATCTGTTTTTAATGTTGCTTCTATTTTACTAAGGGCCAGTTTAAGATCATCTTCTGAAAGGCCGATATCTGATATATTTTTACCGATTACTTCTTCTGGTTTTAAATCCATTATCTGTGTATTGGTTCGGTAATCAACGAAAGTACCGTCCTTGGTAAGGATGAACATTAAATCAGGGATGGCCTGAAGCAGGGAGTTATTCTTATTTTCACTCTCCCGTAATGCTTCCTCTACTACCTTTCTTTCCGCAATCTCTCCCAATAATCTCTTATTTGTTTCTGAAAGTTCCCGTGTTCTCTCCTGAATCCTGATCTCCATCTGGTTATAGGCAGTTTTAAGTTCCTTCTCTGCTTTACGCCTTTCCAGAAGTTCTGAACGTTCATTTAATGCTCTTTCAACTGCTGGAACTAATTTTGTGAGATTGTTTTTAAAGACGTAATCTGTGGCGCCTCTTTTCAGAACATCCACAGCGAATTCATCCCCTATTTTACCACTTACAAAGATGAATGGAGTATCTGGTGATTTGTTTTTAACTATCTCCAGGGCAGTGACCCCGTCAAACTGGGGTAGAGAATGGTCGACCAGTATCACATCTGGTCTGAATTCGTCCAGTTCCCTAATGAAACCGTCCTCAGTTTCCACTCTCCGGGAGGTGAAGGAGACACCTTCTCTTTGCATCTCATATTCCATGAGCTCTGCATCGAATTCGACATCTTCCAGTATCAGTATTTTAAGTTCTTCATCCATATTTTATCACTTTTTATTCAGGAGGCTTGTTTAAGAGTATCCAGTATAATCCCAGCGTGGAAACTGCTTCTGTAAATTCATCAAACTCCACAGGTTTGCTAACGTAGCTGTTCACACCCAGTTTATAGCTTTCCACTATATCTTTATCCTCCTTAGATGAGGTTAAAACCACTACTGGAATCTTTCTTGTTCTTTCATCTGCTTTAATTCTCTGGAGAACCTCCAGACCATCCACTTTTGGCATCCTCAAATCTAGAAGAACTAGTTTAGGCAAATCTTCCTCGCTTCGATCAGCATACTCTCCAGTGGCAAATAAGAAATCAAGAGCCTCTGCACCATCTTTAACCCATACCAGATTGTTAGCTAGGTTCTTTTTTTTAAGTGCCCTGATGGTCAGTTCAGCATCGGTTGGGTTATCCTCCACCAGGAGAATCTCTATCTCATCTAAATCCATTAATAAAATCCCCTATTCATTTTTTTCCTTGATAATCGGTAAGCTGAAGTAGATAGTAGCTCCCTCATCTACCTGGCCCTCACCCCAGACATCTCCTCCGTGTCTCCTGATTATACGTTGCACAATTGATAGACCCACGCCAGTTCCCTCAAATTCGTTCTGGCCGTGCAGCCTCTGGAACAGACCGAACAGTTTACCGGAGTATTTCATATTAAAACCCACACCATTATCCTTCACATAATAGATGTACTCATTCTTTCCCACTTCAAATCCCACATTAATCACTGCTTTTTCCCTGGGGGTGGTGAATTTGAAGGAATTGGCCATCAGGTTGCTGATGACCTGCTGCAGTAGAATGCGGTCCCCGTAAGCCTGGGGAAGGGGCTCTATTTCCAGGGTGATATCCCGTTCTTTATGGGACTGTTTCAGATCATTAAACACATTTTCGAACATGCTTTCCAGGTCTAGCTGGGATAAATTGATTTCCTGACGTCCGGCCCGGGAGAGCTGTAGTATGTCATCTATTAACTGGCCCATCTTCTTGGTATTTTCCCGTATAATGTTTATCAGTCTTTTTCCCTCATCATCCAGTTCTTTCTCATAATCTTCAACCAGAATCCGGGAAAATCCATCTATCGCTCTTAGCGGTACCCTTAAGTCATGTGAAACTGAATATGCAAAGGCTTCCAGTTCTTTATTGGCGTCCTCTAATTTTTTACTTTCATTTTCCAGTTCCTCGTTCAAACGATTTAAACTACGAACCTTCTCTATTCTCTCACTTAAAAATGCCACTATAACCACGGCAAATATGAACATTACTAATAGGAAATAGTCATCGTAGAAACTGAATCCAAACTGGTTTGCTAATAACTGGATGAAAATGAGAATCGCTGCTAAAAGAACTGGAGCAAACCAGGTTCTTCTATTGAACCATACCGAGGAAAGGACTACCGGGGCAAAAAACAGGGATGAGAAGGAGCTGGGAACACTATTCCCAGCTGAGTTGAATATTAAAAAAAAGGCTGCTAAAAATATTAATGATGCCCCTATTCTATATTTTTCTAAAACATCTTTAGAACGCATGATTAACGCCACTACATTATATTTTAGGGTTAGTATTTGAAAACATAAACCCCAACACATCATTAAATTAAATCAATGGTCAATAATAATTAATCCTACAATTACTTAAAAGTTTCCGAGAAACTGGCCAATTTACTGATTAAAATTAGTAAATTAACTAAAAAGAAGTTTGAATTTACAATTAAAAATAAAATAAATGAAGGTTTTTTATTCCAGTGGTGTTACCCGGGGAGTGAAGGACTCACAGATATTGGGATATTTCTTCTGAAGCTCCATAGTTAGCTTCTGGATTATCTCTTCTTCGATTTCATCACTGACCTGAGTGGAAACCGTGAAGGTGTTCCCTTCCAGTGTGGCTTCAATTATTTCATTACCTATATTTAACTCCATATAAAGGGGATTATCAGCTTCTATCTCCTTTTCGAGTTCGTCCAGTATTTCGTCGCTTAGTTTAAGCAGCTTTCTCCCCTCTGGGGTGTAGGTCTTATCTTGTGTGGTGATCTTCATGATCTTAAACGGTGCACAGCCTTCTGTACGGGCTGCTTTACGGTTCGTCCAGAAAAGCACCACCATTAACTTTTTCTTAGGTTCCAGTCCACTTTCAAATTCCATGGTTTTCATCGAACAATCCTCCCATCTAATAAATTTTTTTTTTAAAGAGTTCTACCAGTTATCCTTTATTTCCTTAGCTAACCTCTTCCCGATTTCGAAGCATTCATCTAACTGATCATCTGTGGGTACGTAGTCCACCTCGTATTTCTCGGTAACCTGGAAGCCGCTCTCTTCCAGTGTTCCCGCCAGCTGATCCACTGCTTTACCACTCCATCCCTTGGAGCCGAAGGTCACAGCACGCCTTTTAACACCGGTCCGGGCGAAGCTAAGCCCCTTCAGATAGTACATCAGATCACCCACACTGGGATAGGGCCCGTTAAACAGGGTGGGCACTCCTACCAGTAGGGCTTTGCTTTCCAGGATATCCTTCACCATCTCGCTCCTCTCATCCTCATGTATGAAGTACATGCTGACATCAATATCTTCAGCTATGAGGCCTTCTGCAAGGGCATGGGCCATGATCCTGGTGGAGTAGTGCATGGTGTCGTAGATAATGGTGGCTTTATCCTTACATTTTCCAGTGGCCCATTCAGTGTAGGCTGTTATGATCTTGGAAGGGTCGGTCCAGATCTGTCCATGTGAAGGTGCAATGGTTTTTATCTTTTCTAATAGGCCTAAATCAGTGATTTCTTTAAATTTCTGCATTAAAACCATGGACATTGGCGTAATTAGATTGGCAAAAAATTTTTTAGATGCATCCATTAGCAAGTACTCCTGGATGTCAGTGTCCAAACGGTCTTTGAAGCACAGATGCTGTCCAAAGGCATCGTTAGAAAATAGTAATCCCTGATCCACCAGTAAGGTGAACATACTGTCTGGCCAGTGAAGCATCTGGGCCTGCACAAATGCAAACTGCCGATCCCCAACATCCAGGGTTTCTCCTGTTTTAACTGTATGAAAATCAGCATCCTCCAGGCCATGGTAATGTCTCTGAAGACCCATAACCGCCGGAGCGGTGCAGTAAATGGGGGCGTCTGGAAACTTCTTATGAATTTCCACCAGGGCTCCGCTATGGTCTTTTTCTATATGATTTTGAATGATAATATCAATTTTAACATCTCTACTTTCCTGTTTAAATGCGTCTTTTATCCTGCCCCACATCTGGGCTGAGGATCCCGGATAAGTATTGTCAATCAACACTGATTTATCTCCAGAGAAAACCAGGTAACTGTTATATGTAGTACCGTTGAGGGTGTATCCATGATAGTTCCTTATATCCCAGTCAAGAACTCCAGTCCAGTATACTCCATCTGCTAATTTTTTTGCTGTAGCTTTCATTTTAACCTCCCACTATACAATAATGAATTAGATTTTGAGATTAATAATTTTTTTGTAAGCACGGTATAAAACCAATTAATATGGTTATTTTGGATCGACGATAATCGGTTTAAAAAGACAATTCTAAAGATTTGATAGAAAATATATTTAAAATAATCCAGTAAAAATCAGGTAAATTCCGGCAGAAAGAGCGATACAGGCAGGTATGGTCACGATCCAAGTGGTGGCGATGTGTTTAATCACATCGAACTTAACAGTATCCGTCCCCCTGGCTAATCCCACCCCAATTACGGAACCAACCAGGGTTTGGGTTGGTGATATTGGCATTCCCAAAGATACAAAAAAGGAAACCGCCACTCCCATAGATATCTGGGCAGAAAAACCACGGGTAGGTACAAGCTCAGTGATCCTTTTTCCTATGGTACGGGTCACCCTTCCCCCTACCAATAAAACCCCGATAATCATGGCTACCGCTCCCACCAGTATAATATCAGATTCCACCGTGCCAAAGGCATATACTAATACACCGGTTGAAGCCGCGATATCAATAGCGCCCACATTTAAAGCAGTGAAAGCACCGCTACCGATCTGTAGATAGGAGAAGATTTTCTCCACACGGTCATGGCCACCTGCAGATTTAATCTTACCAAGGAAGCCCCTGTTAAGAAGATAATACAGTATAAATCCGGCTGAAAGCCCTATCAAAGGAGAAAGTATCCAGCTGAGAACTATAAATCCTAAAACATCAAAATTGATGTAGGAAGGCCCGGCAGCTGCCAGACCAAAACCAAAGACCGAACTAACAATAGCATCAGAGCCAGAGATGGGAATTTTACTTATAAGGGTGATGGTGATCCAGATTGAGGAAGCTAGGACGATGATCAAAGCCCCGGTGGTGGTCATCACATCAGATCCTACAATGCCGTTACCAATAGTCCGGGAAACACTGCTACCCAGATACAGAGCACCGATAAACATGAAAACAGCCCCCATTATAAGGGCTGTCCTCATTTTAATACTACCACTGCCTACACTGGTTCCGACTGAGTTACTAACATCATTACCAGCTATGTTGAAGGCCATAAAGGAACTTATTAATACGCCTATAATCAACAGCCATTCCATATCTAGATTTATGAAAATAAAACATAAAATAGGTTTGTGAATGATCCAGTTGTTCAAAATACGATACCCATTTGATGGCTGATCCAAAAGCTTAAAATACTAAGACGGATCATAATAGGATGGGCTAGACTGGAGGGTTAGGGGTCCTCTGTAAGCGCATATCCCCTATATGGTGCAGTCGAAGTTCAAGAGGCGGCAGATTAACTGGGTGATGGCCCAGAGATTCAACGTCGAAACCTCGTCCCACAGGATCAGTGGTGGCCGGATTTCAACTGTAGGGTTGAAATTAACTGTCTTAACCAGGGGAACGGGTCAGGTCTGGAAAGAAGCAGCTCTACTCTGGACAGCTGATGCTTGCGGAGCAACGGGGTGGAGTTGGATTTCTGGATCACCAGCACTTGGAAGGTCTGTCCACTCTTGAACACGCCCACTTTTATTTACTAACCAGCTTAGTTTAGAAAAAAATTTTTTTTTATCTTTTAAAGGCTTAAGTTAACTGCAGGGATTCCTAAAAACTTCCCATAACGGTCAATCTCTGTTTCTATTACCTTTTGTTCTTCGGCATTTAATTTTCGGAAAGGATTAATGCGTATTTCGACTTTATTTTTTTTCAAAGATTTTTTCCAAGTGCCTGCTACTTTCCCGTCTAAGATAATGGCTGCAGTCAGGGCGTTGCCCATTGAAATCATTCTTTCTATGTCCCGTGATTTACTGATATCGCCTCTGTCTTTATAGGCAATAGCGTATTCATCATAAATTGATAGCAAGAGTGCAGGTGGGGGAGTTGGGATTTTCACAGTTTTATGGTTTAAGAGCCAGTAGATCTTGTCATCATGGGTTGTCTGCTTTATTTTTTGTTTAATTGAATCAATAGCCTCTTTCGCGTCTTTAACTGTGATCCCTGACCACCAAGAAAAATCCTTTAGTTGAGCCGGGCCGTGACTTTTAAAGTAGTTTGTTGCAAGATTTGCAAGAGCCTTTTTGCGGCTTAAATTCTTTGCTTTTTTCACCCTTTCCTCCAGAAGTGCATAGGTGAACTGTTTTCCACGTCTTGGTCCGCTGCAAATCAGGCCATTTAATTCAGCCTGCATTATAATATGGGCCAGACGTTGAACATCTGTATTGATACCTATATCTTTCAATATTTTTTTTAGTTCTTGTCGAGTGAGATAAGTATGATCCTGTAGAGCACGGGCGATTGCAGCATTGCTCTTTAAAAATAAATCATCATCAAGTTTTAGTTTTCGATTATAAGATGTAAGAGTGGTTTTCACTCGTGGTGCAGTTAACTCCAGCATCCAACGGATATTTTCTGGAGCGATAAAATGCCAGGTAGGTCGCATCACATGGGTGCGCAAGATTTTACCCTCATTGAAAGCTTTTTCAATACATCCATCTGTAGAATTTTTAATACGAAGCCCAAGTGACCATTTAGCAGCGGAGAAGTCCTGTGCCTGAACTGCACCTAAATGTGAAACCGCATCAGAAGCGGTTTTAAAAGGGGAATTACTCAATCCACTATTATATAGACGTAGCTTCCTGATTTCTTTAGCATCCATTATTCTTTAACCTTTGATCTTCAATTATATAGATTAATATGCCCTAACTTTCTCCGTTTCCATCAGGGTCCTAGAAATCCTGATACCAAAATTAACCACTATAGTTAATAAGTATTTCAAAAAATAAAAATTTTTATAATCGTTTGTTTATGTTTAATAACCTGAATCGCCACCAGATGATGATGTCTTTAAATAGTAGATCATACAAAACTTTTAGTTACCCAATTCAAATTGCCGGGGTGGCCCAGTCTGGTACGGCGTTGGCCTGCTAAGCCAATGATCCTTTGGATCACGCGGGTTCAAATCCCGTCCCCGGCGTTTTACAATAAAAATTAATACATAAATATTCATTTTTATATCGGAGTTTAGTATATGGAAATGACCTACATCTTTATAACAATAACAATAATAACAGCGCTTCTAAATCTGTTTTTAAGTAAAACCCCAAAAACAGTTAATCGGGTTTTTGAAGTATTCTTAGTCTGGTTCCTCTTTATAATGGTGGGAATAGGCTCAATATGGGCCTTTATTGGA
>JAJRAE010000069.1 GCA_028682985.1 Methanobacterium sp. | reverse complement strand
GGTCCAGGCGGTGCTTGTTTAGCATCACACTATCCACCCCTGCTATGTGGAGCTGAGCCCCTTCCCGGGCCAGTGTGTAAACATCGTTGCTTAAATCAATTATCTGGCATTTATCCATTATTTCTCTAATTTTATGAGCGCCCAACCAGTGGTCATGATTTCCTAAAGTAGCTACTGTTATTTCCCGGGGTTTTAGCTTTTTTAACGAAGATTCCAGTTCTGATGCCACTTCATCGAAAATATAAGACACAAAATCCCCGGTGATAGCTACCAGATCAGGTTCCTGCTGATTAACCAGTTCCACTACACCATCCAGATGTTTTGGAGTAATCCACTGTCCCAGATGGATGTCTGAAATGTTAACAATCCGATAACCGTCAAATAGGGGGTCCAGTCCAGATATTTTAACCTCCACTTGTTCAAGCTGGAAGTCGTCTGGTCTGAATTCTGGTTTGAACAGTTTATTACGCCAGCTGGTCATGCCCCGCTGCATTTTTCTCCTTATACGGGGGTATTTCAGCTCATCTTCTTTCATGATAGTACATTCTTATTTAATGCTGGATATAATTTTCATAAAAACTTTATGAATAAATTAAAAATTCTAGAAAAATAACATTGCAATAGAATATAAGAAAAATTAATTAAATTAATTTAAACCAAATCAGGCTAAAATTTTTATTTGAAAAAATTTAGATTATAAATGGAATTAATTAGCTAAAAAAATTTGAATTCTATTAAATTAACAGAGGAAATAATTTCTATGTTTTTATCCACACTACTGCCAGTTCAACAGGCGATTGAAATCATCCAGAAATCAATAAAAGAAACAGATATTGAAATGATTCCTCTAGAGGATGCTTATAAAAGAGTAGTTGCCATGGATATTGTATCACAGCTTGATTCACCACCATTTTCTCGGTCTGCTATGGATGGGTACGCGGTGCAGGCGAAGGATACCTATGGTGCTTCTGCCAAGAATCCCAAACCATTGATCATGGTTGATCAGATAGGGGCGGGCAGTAAATCACTAGTAACTGTAGAGGAAGGTATGGCCGTTAAAATAGCTACCGGCGCTCCCATGCCCGATGGTGCGGATGCTGTTGTCATGGAGGAATACACCCGGGAGGAAGATGGAATAGAAGTGGAAACTTCTCTAACCCCTGGAGAAAATGTATCCTATCAGGGTGAAGATATCCGGAAGGGTGATGTCCTAATGAAAAAGGGTAAGTTTCTCCAGCCCCCAGACCTGGCTATGTTAGCATCAGGGGGGCATTGTAAAATCCCCGTTTATAAAAGACCCAGTATAGCAGTTTTAATCACTGGAAGTGAACTAGTGATGCCTCGTTTATTATTAAAGGATGCTGAAGTTATTAATTCTAACCATTATACCTTAAAGGCTTTGGTTGAAAGTTCGTTGGCAATCCCCACTTTATTTCATGTGGATGATGATGAGGGCCGAGTTAAAGAGATGTTTATTGATCTGTTAAAAAATTACGATGCCCTAATAACAACTGGGGGCACTGCAATAAGTAAAGGAGATGTGGTTGTTAAGGTGGCTGAGGAATTGGGAGAAGTATTAATACATGGTGTGGCCATGCGGCCGGGTAAACCCTTTGCCTATGCCTGGATAAATGATAAACCAGTGTTCATGCTATCCGGATATCCTGTAGCGGCTATGGTGCAATATGATATTATGGTTCGGAAGAATTTAGAGATGATGCAGAACCTTCATAAACCTCTACATATAGTGCGGAAGATTGCATCTCGTAAAATACCCTCCACATTGGGCAGGGCTGATTATATCCGGGCACTGGTTGAAGATGATATAGTCACCCCATTGAATATTAAAGGATCTACTATTATTCGTTCAATGGTGGATTCCAACAGTTACATTGTAATAGAAGAAAATCTGGAAGGTGTGGATAAGGGCGGGGAATGTGAAGTTATACTCTACGAAGCCCTGCGGGTTTAAATACCCGAAAAATTAAATGTTTAAAATCGATGCCAGACATAAGAAATATTACAATAAAAAAAAAGTTATTGGAATAATTATTCTATATCTGGATTTTGAAAAATTCTGATTTATTGATCTTTAAAAAATTTTAGGTGATATTTTTGGACGCTTTATGGTACTATGCCATCGGATTTATTCTCATATGGGTAATTGCAATACTATTCAGGAAACAGCTTAAAATAGATGTTGAAGGACCCTTTTTACTTAGAAGGACCAAAAGATTAAGGGGTTTCATAGATCGAGTGGCGCAGAGTCGTCCCCGTTTCTGGAGGATTTTTTTAAATATTGGAATTCCTATATCCATATTTTTCATGGGTTTAATGGTATTTACATTAATATATTCTTTAGGAACTCTCTTGGAAGCTCCTCAAGTGCAGATCGTGCTTCCTGGGGTTGACTTACCCGGGCAGGCCATTGCTGTTCCCTTTGTATATGGAATAATCGCACTTTTCACTGTTCTGGTAGTTCATGAATTTGGACACGGAATCATCTCCCGGGTGGAAGGAGTGCGTATTAAATCCATTGGAGTGGCTTTATTTGCCGTAATTCCAGGAGCCTTTGTAGAACCTGATGAAGAGGATGTAAAGAAGTCTAAGAAACCCTCCCGACTGCGAATTTATGCTGCTGGATCCGTATTTAATCTAGCACTGGCAGTAATAGCTCTGATTATATTTTATGTGCTTTCTATGTTTTTGATTGCTCCAGCCTTTCATTCTGAAGGTATGGAGATTAATCGAGTGGTCCCGGCCAGTCCTGCTCAGGGTATTTTAACAACAGGAATGGTGATACAAAGCATAAATGGTAAAAGTACCAAGGACGCCAACAGTTACCTTAAAGCAATAAACAACACTAAGATAGGGGATGAATTAACCTTCATAACAGATAAAGGAACTTATAAGGTGAAAACTGGCCCTAATCCAAATAACAACAGTAGATCCTATATTGGTATTGGTACTCAGGAGAACCTGGTTTTAAATAGTGGTTATCCTCCTGCTTATGAAACTATTACCCAGTGGATATTATACCCTTTAAAGGATCTGTTCTACTGGATTTTCTTGTTGAACTTTGCCATTGGAACCATTAACCTTCTTCCGGCCCGTCCATTAGATGGTGGTCTGATATTTGCCGAGTTACTGGATTATAAGCTGTCTGTACCTCAGGTTAACAGTATAACCAATTTTTTAAGCATATTCTTATGGACCATCCTTATTGTAAGTGTTATTTATGGAACGGGAAGGGGAATTGCCATGATGTTTTAACGCCCCTTATTTTTTTAAAGGTAATTTTCTGATAGTTCCTCAAATTCACGCTGCAGAGCAGGATCCAAACTGAAAGCCATCTCTACACATTCCACAGCTTCTCTGGATCTTTTTAGTTTTTTCAGTGTAATACCTATCAAATACCATGTATTGGCATGTTTTGGTTCGTACTCCAAGGATTTATTTAGAAACTCGAGTGCTTCTTCTGGTCTTCCCATATCAGATATGATTACTCCTAGGTTGAACCAGGCCCAGGCATGCTTGGGGTTTAAATCTAGTACTTTATCATATTCTTTTATAGCTTCATATGACTTTCCTATTTCCCAGAGAGTTTTAGCCCTGTTAAATCTAATTATATCTGATTGGGGTTTAATTTCTATGGCTTTATTAAAATATTTTAAAGCTGCATGCCGATTTCCTCTTTTCAATTCTTTTAAACCCTTCCTATTTAGACTGCTGGCATTATTTTTAAATATATTCCAGAAATCCATTTTGAATATCATTAAATTTATTTTATGAAAAAGGTAATTAATAATATTTATTATGATATTTTTATTACTAATTTTAAAGGAAGAGTAATTGTATCTAGCAATTCAAAAAAAATTAGTTTAATTGAAATAGGGATATATTGGGAGATATTCCAATATATCCTGTTCATAGGGGGTGGATAGATATTATTTAAAAAAATATTATTTTAGAAGTTGTTTAAAAGTATCTTTTCAGAAGTCCTTCCAACATTTTAGCGTGGCGGGCTTCGTCCCGGGAGCTTTCATCAAAGAAGTCATGGGCTGGGTCTATGTCGCACTCTTTAGCTTTTTTTGCCGCGGTCTTTTTCTCATTGTTGGCCATGGTTTCTCCTTCAAGCATCATTTCCAGGTTTTCTTTGAGGGTGGTCTTGATGATTCCATTCATTTCAGCAAAGTGAGCTGCGTGTTCTGCTTCTTCGATGGCAATTCTTGATAAAACTTCTGCCACTTCCGGCAATCCTTCTCTCTGTGCCTGCCTGGCCATTGCCAGATACATACCCACTTCCTGGGTTTCACCGTTGAAGTTGGCCTGAACCACTTCTTCTAAATCAGTTCCTTTACATACTCCGATTTCATGTTCGTTTATAATCTCCATTTCATATACACCTCAAAATATATTAGTTCGTATCTAATTTGACTATTATTCTGTCCCCTATTTATATTTTATGGTTCGTGATTTTACGAACAGTATATATAAGTGATTGCCCATATACTTAAAACGTTAAAAAATTTATAAAATATATTGAGATTAAAATGGCCAATGCAAAGACTGTTAAAAGGAACGGCTTATCCGGTGAAGAAATAAAGATATTCGGAACTGATAAGGGGGTTAATGTAATAGAAAGCCCCATAAAAACCAGGATTCTTTCATTTCTTAAATCCAATAAGGGATTAAATGGTTCAGATATCGTATTGTTAACTGGGAAATCTAAATCCACCATCTCAGCCCATCTAAAAGACTTAATAAAAGCAGGGATAGTTGATTACAAGACAGACTCTGTGGACGGTAGGAGAAAGATATTCTTCATTAAATCACGATACCTAGGAACATTATCAAGGGAATCAGAATTAGAAAGTGATATGGATGAATACCTTCAAGAACAAATAATAAATTCTCAAGACCCTTTTAAATTCTTCAAATACCTATTCAGAAGTATCAGAGTATCTTTAATGCTTGAAGGAGTTAATATAGATCCCATATTACATAACGCCGGTTTAAAAGTGGGGAAAACGTTTG
>JAJRAE010000066.1 GCA_028682985.1 Methanobacterium sp. | reverse complement strand
TGTCAGCCACTCCACGATTTAGCATCGATCATTTAGTAAAAAATACATTCTATTGAATATATAGAAATAAACTAATAGGTTGATACAATGAACTTACCACCACTCTTAAGCAAGGATGAAGTAGTAAAAAGGTCAAAGGAAATTCCAAACTGGAAATTAATAGATAAACACCATTTTCGGGGAGTTTTTAAATTCAAAGACTTTAAAGATGCTCTGGATTTTACTGTAAAAGTAGGAGAAGTAGCAGAATCATTGACCCACCATCCGGAGATAAATCTATCCTGGGGGCGGGTGGAGATAATCATATTCACCCACGACCGGGGCGGTGTCACCGAGCTGGACTTCCGGTTTGTAAACGGAGTTAACGAACTTCTTAACTAAATTTTATTAAATTCTACTAAATTGATTAGTTTACTTTAAATAAATTGAGCATATGATTTAAATTAATGAGATTTTTTAAAGATTACTCAATTAAACCAGTCGATACTCGTCTTTATGATCTGGCATTCATCCATGAATCATATTCCAATGAGAATAATTTAAACGAGTCCTATGAGAGGTTGGAATTTCTGGGGGACACCATATTGGACCTGGTGGTCTCCGAATACCTGTACAAGAAATATTTCCAACTAACCGAGGGCCAGCTTACCCGTATGAGGTCCAATTATGTCTGTAAAAAAGCGCTGTACACTTATTCCATTGAAACTGGTCTGGATCAATATGTGAAGCTTGGCATGGGCGCTCAGCTATCCCGGAGGGAAATGGACTCGATAATAAGCGACGTCTTCGAATCCTTCATAGGGGCCTTGTACCTGGACCTGGGCCTGGAGAATGTGAAGAAATTTCTGGAAAAAACGGTTATCCCCCACATTGAAAGAAAAGATATCTTCTTCTATGACTATAAATCAGAACTCAAACAGCTCTCGGATAAAAACAGCATTGAATTAATATATCAGTTGATAAGCGAAGAAGGACCTCCTCATAAGAAGATATTCACCATGGCTGTGCTTTTAAACGGGGATATCTGTGGAACTGGCGTTGGAGGTAGTAAAAAAGAAGCCGAGCAGAAAGCTGCTAAGGTTGCTCTTGAAAAAAAATGAATCATAAAATCAAATTTTTTATTAATCAAAGCTGCTTTAAAATATTTTAAAGCTTTGTATTATTAATTCAAATTTAGGTAGATTAGATTCAAATTCGTCTGCAGGAGTTACACATCCAATTCGGTAGTATAATGAACCAGGAACTGCTTCAATATGTACAGTTAAAGCTTTGAATTGTTTACCATTAGCATGCCATGTTTTAATTAATTCAACAGCTTTCATACCGTTCACGGTGATGTTTCTCTCTGAAACTTCTGTCTGTCCCATTTTTGCTATAGCACCTCGATAAGAGCTGAGCTGATCATCTAAAGATGACACACTCCGCTGTTTAATATAAAAATAGGTGTCTACATCATCATATTCAGTCTTATTACTTTCCGGCTCGTAAAAAGCCACCACAGGGTCAGTTAAACCCCATCGATTGGTGTTATTTAGATTATTTATCTGAATCATTTCTGCAGGGTATTGGAAGGTTATTCCGTTTGAGACATATGTTGAATTTGTTATGTGAGTGGTGGTATTATTATTTGTTACATTTGTCTGGTGTTCAAAAGGGTGAAAACCATTAAACAAAACAAATGCTGCAAATACAACCAAAATTAAAGAGAATGCATATAAAGAAACAGTTTTATATATTTTTCTAGATTTTAGAGATTTTACAGGAAAATATTTAAATTCTAAATCTCCTCCACATTCACATTGAAAATCAGAAGGTTTTTCGCCCTCTTCTAGAACATATTCCTTCCCACATTCAAGGCATTTCGCTACAAACTGCATAAATAAACGCCGATGTTCCCTTGACGGAGCTTGGTCCAAATAAAAATAAAATTCAATATCTTCTCTTTTTTTATCCCCAGTAGGCAGACGGTGCGAAAGACAAAATAAGAGTTACAACCACTATCAGGGCTACTATAATTAAAATACTGTAAATTAAAGCTCTATTTCTTTTATTTTCATCTTCATTACAGGTTGTATCAGGATTTGCTACATCCAGACAATCTTCCACCTGTTCCAGTAAAGGTTTCCCGCATTCATGACAAACTGCGGCATCTTCAGGGTTATGAGCTCCACAGTCCGGACATGGATTTTCACTCATTTACTTCTCCTTTAAATTAATGAAGTGATCAAAGTTCGAATAAGTCCTATTCTAAATGATCTGAAGAGTCTGATTATACCTAGCATGAAAAATCCAAGCATAAAGATAAAAACTACAATATCCAAAAGATTTCTAACCATTCCCATAATTAAACCTCACATATAATATGTATGACTTTCTAATTTATTATTTCGATTGATCCTTTAACTGGATGAAAATTAATGAAAGTGATAAAACAAAATAATATAAACCTAATAACCCTAATCAAATTCCTAAAATAAGTTTACAAGGCGATAAAATTAGATATAAGTACATAATTTCAATTCTAATACTGGTTACCCTAATAGTTGTATTTACAGGGTGCGTAGTTGGAGGGGACAATCTAACTTCTACAGATACCAGCGGTATCAATGAAAATATACAGATTCCTTTCTCCAGCTTAGAAAATCCCTTATACTTATCCCCGCCTTCATTTGGAACCGATTACATCATAGGCTATTATATAAATCCCAGCGTCACCCCCATATCAGAAGTTGATTTCAATGCACTGAAAAGAGCTGGAATAACTGATGTTTATGTTTTGGTGGATAATGAAAATTACCAGTCCATACTATCAGAAGCAAAGATAAAGGCAGGGACAATGGGGATAAGGACCAACGCCTGGGTTTTTCCCGGGTTCAGTTACGCCTCACAGGTGGCCCAGATGAAAATAGGGGTTCTCTTAGACGTAGAGACCTATGATATGCCGGCGTATATCACTGAAATTAAGAATATGAGGGCAGCTACTCAAGGGGTTACATTCTCACTCTGTGTTAAGCCTGAAGGATGGGATGATAACCAGTATTACAACCTTATAGCACCATTATGTGATCATATCGTCCCAATGCTTTATATAGGCGACTATGGGCAGGATATTAACGGTTTAAGAACATGGGCTGAAACATATCATGTCTACAACATAATTTATCCTGGAAAAATTGTGGCCGGCCTGGAAACCTACCAATCCGACGAAGACCTAACCCTTAAAAATACAAGCACCATATTTGCCGAGATCATGGCTGTAAAACCTTA
>JAJRAE010000062.1 GCA_028682985.1 Methanobacterium sp. | reverse complement strand
TTCCCAGTATCAGACCTTTAAAGAAGGTCAGGAAATTTAGGAAAACCAGGAAGATATACATCAATCCCAGCGGCCCATAAACCGGTCCAAATCTCCTTTTTTTAAAGATGAATATGAACAGTAATATTAGTAATGAAATTCCGATGAAAAACAGGTTAGCGCCAAATAACTTTATAATAGCAGTAATCACGGTTATTGAAGCTAGAGATGTGTTTTGCAGTATTTGGGCTGAAGATAGTTGGGAATTTAGAAAAAATGCCGCCAAAACCTCTTTTACTGTTGAACCAAATATTACAGAGAAGGAAAACCAGGTGAAAATAATAATAAACATTATTTCAATTTCAAGTATACTGTTTCTTTTAATAAACAGCTTTAATTTATGAAGGTATTCTTTTTCTGGTCCTGTCGATTTTCCAGGATTCCCAATATCGGATTGTATCCTGTTTTGTGATTCAATATTGATAGATTTTCCAGTATTCCCTTCAACTTGCGTTCCAGGATTACCTCTAACCTGCTCTACTAATTTTAAAGAATTGCCTTGAACATGCTCAATCAATTTTCCGACTTTATCCTTACTTTGCCCCATTAATCTTCTAGAATTCCCTTTAAGATTTTCCACCAATTTTCTTGATCTTCCGAATCTGAAGTATAGATAGACTGCTATTAAAATTATTATTAACAATACAGCTACTTCCATATGGAAGATGGGCAGCATCAACAGGAATAAAACCATTAAAATTGAATAGGAAGCTAAATTTCGCTCCACTGTCCTGGTCATTAAGAACAGGTATAAGAATATCGGTATCAGGAAAAAGACCATTCCAGATGGAGTTACATATGTGGTGCTGTTAGCTAAAACAGGTACTATGGCAAATGCAGTTATTATCAAGGCCAATTTTTTATTTACTGATCTAACCAGTATGAAGACGGATGCTATGAAAAGGATGTTGAAAAACAGGGGGATGAAGAAGAACACTGTCTTCGGGTCTACCTGGCAGAAAGCTGCTACTGAATAGATGAAAATATGAATCAATGGATAATAGTTGACACTGAAATAACCGGTCATAAAGATATCATTGACATAGCCTAAGTGAGTTAAAGAGTCAAAGGGATTGAAGAAGAAATAATCCCTAAAGAATGGTAACAATAATAAGAATGATAAAGAATTAACTGCTGCAATTAAGGTTAATACAACTGATAAATAACTGCTCTTTTTCTCAATAAATAGGAACACATTCAAAAAGGTTAAAAAGAATATCATGACCATTAAAACCCAGAATAAATTGGGATAGGGAGAGTAAATGGAAACCTCGTATTGACTGGTCCCCCCCACCATGTTAATCAGATACGCTTCCAGAAAAACGCCTAAAAAGCATATGATGGGGATTATTTTAGATATTAAATTTAGTTTTTTCATTAAACACCTTAGATATTATTATTGTAGAATGTTCTTATATTTTACGACAACTTCCTGCAATGTATAAGATTTTGTGGTTTCTAGACCGTTCTGGGAAATCCGGTTTAATTCAGGATAATCTAGGACTTTAATCACTCCTTTTTCAATATTACTGATGGAATTATCTTCTAGTAGGAAGCCGTTCGTTTGATCTTCTATTATATCCGGAACTGAACCCACTGCCGTGCTTAATACCGGGGTTCCACATGCCATGGCCTCTAGAATTACGCCGGGAAGTCCCTCAGTATATGATGGTAGGATTAAAACTTTAAAATCATTTAAATATTCACCTAATTTATCATGGCTTACCCAGCCCTTCAACTGGAGACTTTCATCTAACTGGTTATCCTCAATATATTTTTCTATCTCAGGCCTTAATTTTCCCTCTCCTATAACCATGAATTTCAAGTCTTCCCTCTCATCAATGATTGAAGGTATGGCTTTAACCAGGTTTAAAACACCCTTCTCAGGGCTTAGACGACCCACATAACCAATTATATTATCTCTTTGATTTATTTCTTTAGATTTATAGAATTTCTTATCATCTATAATGTGCTGAGAAGCTATGCTGATCTTATCTTCGTATCTGGCTAAATCCCACTCTTTAACCAGGTTTTTAGAATAGACTATTATTTTATCTGCAAAATAGAAGTTAAGTCGGCATAAAAAGTTGAAGAATCGGAAGAAATCCTTATTTATGTTGCTCATATTTTCTTGTGATGCTGCCAGGGCCAGGTAAACCTTTTTATTAAGGAGCTTTGACATTAACATGGGGAGGATTAAGGTTTCCCCTCCCATAAAAAAAAATAGGGTATCCACATTTTTCAGCCTACTAATTGCTAAAGAAATTCTTATCTGTGTTATGAAAATATTCAAAACACGCATTAAAGGATTACCCCCTCCTTCATGCTCTATTTCGGCAAATGAATCAATTTTCAGGTCATTAATTTCTTTATCCTTGGTTATAATTAAGTAGACCTCATCTGAAATCTCATCTAATATTCTTTTCATATCAGATAGGGGTGATAATCCCGCTTTTCCAATGGTGTAGGTTACCAGTCCCAGTGGTTTGGAGATTTTACCCTC
>JAJRAE010000011.1 GCA_028682985.1 Methanobacterium sp. | reverse complement strand
GAACTCTGGCTTTCCCCTTTTATGATCCAGAAAAAAATTTTCCATTTGCGATATTGAAGGAGAAAAACCAGGGTTACTTAAAAAGATTACCAGAGATAGAAAAATCAGCAACAATTATAACAGGGAAACTTGCTGCCCCATTTTTAGAAAAATTTTTAAAATTAACAGGAAAATCCAGTCTGGTGAATATCTTAACCTTAAAGAAGGATATAGCTGATCTAATAGTGCCAGAAGACCTGAAATCAGCTGATCTAGGTGAAGTTAAGGAAAATGTGATACTGCCATATGGAGCGCTGGTTCACAAAAGACAGGCCGTGGAAATCCTGGGTGAGGACGGCCTAAAGAGAAACATCAAAAGGGGTCCCATTGTCTTAACCCACCCCTACTATGAAAGCATAGATTTCAACCAGGAAAAATTAATCAAATATGAATTAAAATCCTTTAAGGAATTAATTAAGACCATAAACAGTTTTTAATATTAAAAAAATTGGGTTTAGTAAGGAGCTACATTCTATATGAATCAAATATTTCTAAATGTAGGGGGAAGGCCCGGCATTGACTGCGGAGGGTTCTGCAGATTTTGCTTCTTTAAAAAGGTAAGTGTAGGAGAAGTAGATGGGGTAGAAAGAGGATGTGTAAACTGCCCACCCCATAAAATAGGATGTGATTACTGTCAAAATACCATTACCGGAGTAAAAACAGGGTTCAGACCATTATCTTCTTTACTCGAAGAACTGCAGTTGAAGATAATGCAAAACATGGTTGATTTTATTGGTAATGATCTACGGATAGTGGTCCATGCTGATGCTGATGTATTCTATTATCCACATCTTATGGAACTTGTTGCTCAGATTAAAGAGACCAATCTTCCATTTTTTTTAGGATACACCAGTGGTAAAAACATAGAAAATTTAGATTTTGCCAGAGAACTGATTTTAAAGGGTCTTAACGAGCTTACCGTCTCAGTATTTTCAACAAATTCAGAGATTAGGAGGGAATGGATGAGGGATAAAAATCCAGAAAGATCCCTTGAGGCCCTTAAACTTTTTAGTGAAAATATAAAGGTGAATGCATCGGTGGTGGTGGTGCCTGGAGTAAATGATGAAGATGAATTACTGTCAACCTGCAGTGACCTGGAAGAATGGGGTATAAAAACTCTGATGTTAAGAAGATTTGGAAATTTCAAAGAAGAGGGACTGATATTTAATAAACACGGGCCGGTATCTGAAAATGTTAAAACCCAAACCTATGAGGAGTTCCAGGATATGGTTGATATTATAACCAGGGATTTTAAATTCGAGGTTACCAGTTTTCCATTCTATGATAGAGAAAAGGATTTTCCCTTCGCCATAGGGAAGAAGAAATACAGGGAACATCTTGAAAATTTACCTGAAATAGAAAGGGAAAGCACCATAATAACCGGGAAATTAGCCCAACCATTCTTAGAGGGGATATTTGAATTAATTGATGAAGATCACATGGTTAATGTGGTGAGTGTAAATAAGGACATAGCGGATTTAATAGTTCCTGAAGATCTGATGTCAGTTGATCTAAGTCAAATTAAAGATAATGTGATTCTGCCCCGCGGTGCGCTGGTCCACCAGATTCAGGCCCAGGATATTCTGGGTAAAGACGGTGTTAGTCGAGAAGTTAAAAGGGGTCCTTATAATTTAACTCATCCTTATTATGAGAATTTATATTTCACTCAAAAACAGCTGCTTGATTATGAGGTGCGATCATTTAAGGAGTTGATTAAGGTCATTAATTTGTGAATATACTTTTTATTTTTAAATTTATTTTGCAGGAAACCGCAATATTTATATATTTTGATGAATTTAGTATAGTTGGGTGTGTTTTATACACACCTCACCCCCCCTTCTTTTTAGCAATTATTAATAAAAAATAATACTTCTCAGGCTGAAAAAATTGAACTTTCAGTCAGTAAATATTTTACACTTGAAACGAAACTTTTATATAGTATGGTGTGGATCAATAATTAGTGGTGTGTAGTAAGCACACCACCCCCTACTATATGAAAACGATTTCAACACACCCTAAATAATATATTTAGTTGAAATCTAGGGAACCTCGCTTCCAGAGAGAGACTATTTTTCTATAGTCCATTTTTTCCCTCCTACACACACCTCCAAAGGTATGGGTAAAAATTTTACACATACCTCAACTCTCTGGAAGCAGATATTCCCTATAAAATTATCACTCAGTTACATACACAGGATAATTTGAAAAATTGAGGGGTATCATTAATTCTATTTTTTAATATTAATTTTTGAAAATCGTAGAAATGGCCATATTTTGTTATATAGGTGTATACTAAGTTAATGAAATAGCACACTTTTACTGATTTTTAAATTTCTTAAGAATTTAAACAATTTTTTTATCCATAAAACAAATCTTTTATTAAGATCTTTAAAAAAAATTGATAATAGATTTCTGATAAAAAAACTATATAATAAGAAAATTTAGAATAAAATAAAAAAAATCTTTTTTATAAATTTTAAAGCGTGGACAGGGGTAAGGGTAAATCCAAATAGAGGTAGTTTTTATGGATTCGGAGGCAGCATATTAAAATAAAACCTTACCCCTAACATTATTAAGTTAAAATAAGTATAAATGATTATACCAAAATTATGCACCAATTTGGCCAAAATTTCATTTTTTACTTATAAATGAAAAATATTACTTCGTTATAGAATGGTTTACCGAAGTAAAAT
>JAJRAE010000251.1 GCA_028682985.1 Methanobacterium sp. | reverse complement strand
TTAATTATTATGATTTTAAAATCATGATCTATTTCATTATCTTCAATATAATGAGTAATAAAAATCTTTCTATTTGTATGTCAATCCTCACCTTTAAATATCAAAACCTCTATCAAAGATGTAATTGAGTAATAACAATCAGGTAAATAGTATGTCATTTTATTATTTTTACCTGGAAAAAAGAGGTTTGACAATGGATTTAAAAATAAGAAAATTAGTTGAAATGGTTAAAGGAGGTATTAAACATGTTAAGACCATGTTTTCATAGCTGCGCCGACTGCACACGAGTGCCCCAAGTGTGGAGCTCCAAAACACCATATTGATACCAAATGCGATATTTGTAGTTGTTATTGGTTATATTTAGGTTTATTAATTTAATTGATTACTAAAAATTGTAAAAAAACAAAATAAAAAATTAACTACCCCAACCTACTAACCCCAATCAAAGACTCAACAGGCACTCCTTCGAGTTCATTAAAACCTTTCTTATCGATTAAAACCACAACAGCAACGGGTTCGGCTCCTAGTTCTTTAAAAGCTTTAATAGTCTCAGTTATTGTGCGGCCGCTGGTGATTACATCATCTACTATGACCAATTTACGGTCTTTGACTGTGGCGAAGTTGCTGCTTACCATTCCCCTGGCATCTTCTTCTTTGCGTGTTTTTGTGGGGTGGAAGACTGATATATCGGCTTCTATTATGTCTGCCATCATGGTGGCGAATGGTATTCCGCTTACTGCTATGCCTACCACTACTTCGGGTTCGCCGTGTTCCAGGGCCATGTCTGCCATTGCAGCTGAGACGAATTTCATCCTTGTTGAGCTTCCTCCCAGGCTTTTCCAGTTTATTGCTATGTCTAGGGGGGCTTTTTCCTGTGTTTCTCCTTTTTTGTCTTTAACTCCAAGTATGAGCCATCTGGCTGTGTCTTTGGATACGTTTAATTCGTCTGCTATTTCTCCTGTGGTGAAGCCTCTACTTCTAAGTTCATGTGCTTCTTTTATGAGTTTTTCATTCATATTTTACACATCCTGAATAAAATTAAACTTCATTCATATTTATGGGGTTTTTTGATTTGGCGGATTTCATAGCAGCCAGCACCACTTTTAGGGCGTGTATACCGTCTTCACCAGTGATTTTTGGCTCTTCATCTTTGACTATTGAAGAAAGAAATGAGTTCAACTCTTCTTTTAGTGGTTCTCTGTGTTTTACTGTGACTTTCTGAGCGTTTTTCCCGTATACTTCTACTGCTTGGTCAATGTAATCTATGGATATTATGCCATCCACTCCTATAATATCTAGTTGCCTCTTTTTATAGGGTGTTAACCAGTTTGTTTCCAACACACCGACGGTTCCGTTTTCGAATTTCATCATTAATTCTGCATGGTCTTCAAATTCACATTTTTCCAGTCGGCTGCCCATATTTGCATATACCCGTGATACCGGACTGTCAAACAGGTAGAACATGATATCTACCTCGTGTATCGCTAGGTCTATGGTAACTCCTACATCCTTTATTCTCGGTGGGAATGGACCTACTCTTTTTGCTGATGCTGATACGATTTCACCAATTACTCCTTCATCTATTAGTCTTTTTGCTTCTAATACGGCTGGGTTAAATCTTTCCACGTGTCCGGTTGCGAGTTTTACCCCTGCGTCATATGCAGCGTCTACCATTTCTTTTGCTTCATCCAGGGTGAAGGCTATGGGTTTTTCTACTAATACATTTTTTCCATGTTCTATGGCGCTCATAACTACTTCATAGTGATATGTGGTAGGTACGCATATGCTTACTGCTTCTATTTCCGGCATTTCAAAGACATTTTCATAGTCAACATAACCAACTGTATGATATTCTTTGGAAACCTCAGCCAGAGTTCCCTTCATTAAATCGGATATTGCCAGGAGGTTAGCGTTTTTTATTTTAGAATAGACACGCACATGGTTCTGTCCCATTGCACCTACTCCGATTACGCCTACATTAACACTTCTCAATAGCTATCCTCCTTGATTACTTTAGCTGCCTTTTTGCCCAGTTTCTGTGCATCCTTAATTGGTCCGGTTAAATTGACCTTGGATATTACTTCGCCCTGTCTGGTTAGTAGAACGGCGTATAGGTGTAGTTCATTCCCATCTGCATTTGCATTAGACCCAAGGGGCCACTGGCAGCCTCCTCCGAGTTCTTCTAACACTGTTTTTTCTGCCTTAACTTCCTGGGCTGATGATTCGTGATTTAACATTTCCAGGGTTTCTTTGAATGCGCTGTCTTCCCGGGCCACAATGGCCAGCGCTCCCTGTCCTGCGGCAGGTGTGAAATATTCAGTGGGGAACACCTCTTTGATATGTTCCTCCAGTTTGAGCCTTTTTAATCCTGCTTCTGCTAAAATTATTCCCTGATATTCGCCGTTAATAACTTTATTTATACGTGTTTCTACATTTCCTCTAATGGAATTTATATTTAAATTCTTTTGATGATGGTTAATAAAAGCTTCTCTTCTTAGACTGCTGGTGCCTAAGGTTGCTCCTTCCGGGATCTCAGCCCATGGATAGGGTGATATTAAGGCTTCTCTAGGGGATTCTCTCTGGGGCACGGCCACCACTTCCAGGCCTTCTGCCAGTTCTGTGGGAAGGTCTTTTAGGCTGTGCACGGCGAAGTCCACATTTCCCTCTAACACTGCTTTATCCAGTTCTTTGGTGAATATTCCCTTCACATCCATGTTGTAGAGTTGTGAGTCTTTGATTTTATCCCCGGTGGTTTTTATTATTTCTACTTCTGCCTTTTCCGGGGTGTGTTTAGATAGCTCTGTTATGATATGTCTGGTTTGAACCATTGCCAGTCTGCTTCCCCTGGTACCTGCTTTCAAGAGATCATCCTCCGGGTTAGAGATTACTTTATTTTTTTTGTTAATTTAATAAAATATAATTCTGTTAAAAATGGTAGAAAAGTACTTTTTTTATAATTCTAAGTTTAGGGTTAACCTTTATATCTTTATGATTGTTCTTTTATACTTAGTTATCGATGGTTGATATCTGGATAATTTGACCGATAAATCAGTAGAATTCTTTGATAATTATTATCAGTGCTGTATTTAACCGCATCACCCCTAATCTCTATATATTTAAATTTCCTTTTAACTAATCTCTTTATGTTATAGCCTAATTCATCGGTTAGTAGGAGCTCCGTTTTTTCATCTAATCTATTTAAAACGTTTGCAACTTTTTCTTCATCTATTTCTTCACAGGTAACACCATACTGACCCCCAAAAATCACAACGCTTTCTGGTAAATCTTTAACCATGTCTAAGGCTCTACTTA
>JAJRAE010000134.1 GCA_028682985.1 Methanobacterium sp. | reverse complement strand
AATCCGGCTGTTTTAAAATTACAGGCTTTATATTACGCCTTTTCATTATTTCCTTCAAATTATCCTCTGTATATTTGCCTTCAAAATCCAAGCATATCAGAACCGGTTCCATGCCCAGTTCGCAGACAAACTCGGTCAAGGCTACAGCCCGTGTGGCACCAGCGATAATAATCACTTTCTTATTCTTTAGAGAAGATTCATATTTGTTGATGGAATGTTGTGCCTTTATCTCATCTTCTTCAAACAGATATCTGCGTTTCATGGTCTTGCAGATTTTTCTAAGAAAATTGGAAGTGGAATACACCCCCAGGGGGATGTTTTCCTCTAAAAAAGGAATGTCATATTTACTCTGCATGATTTCACAGATTTCAGTGGCAGATGCATGGCACATGGAAATATTTAATGATGCCTGGGGTGCTTTTTTGATATCCTCCAGTGTGCATCCTGTTGTTAACACGCAATTTAATTCCAGCCCCAATCTACAGAAATAGTCTTTGAGGATTTTTAAATCCGGCCCACCTCGGTACTGGCCTATGAGGTTTATAGAGTCTTCGTGGGATGCTGCATTCATCAGATCAATCAGGACATTTAAGCACTCCTGATATCCCTCGATCTGGCTTCCTTCAAATCCGCCGGAGTTTATGGTAATTAATTTACAATTAACCTTTTCCCGGGCTTTATCCATTACCAGGTCTACATTTTCACCTATTATGCTGCTGGCGCAGGAAGTCAGGACCGCGATAATTTCGGGATGGTACTTTTGATTCGCTTCCAAAATATTCTGGAGAAGTTTTTCCTCTCCACCAAAAACAACATCCTCTTGATCCATCTCAGTGCAGAGTATTCTGACTGGTTTTCCACTACGAATGCTGAGAAGATATTTTATATGATAAAAACAGCCTACAGGCCCATGAATTAAGGGTAAAGCCCCTTTTATTCCTAAAACAGCCCGAATAACTCCGAATAATTTACAGGTTCTTAATGATTCCAATTATCTCACCTAAAGAATCATTCCATTTTTAACTAAATTTTTAGGCAAAGAAAATCAATTTATACCTTATCAGCACGAAGAATAACCCACTAAATCTTCTGTTATATCATTATCCTATTTTATAGGTGATAGAACCGATCCATGATTCCCCAATTTTTTGTAAGAAAAGGGATGGTTTTTATCTATCAACCAGTATCCGGTTTATGGCGTAGAGAACTGCTTCTACACTGGCCAGCACCACATCTTCTGCTGCGGATCGCCCGGTTGCTTTGTTTCCCTTTTTATCACCCATTATCACAAACACTTCAGCTAATGAATCGGGACCTCCGGTGATCGCCTCTATGTTATATTCCATAAGCTCCATATCCGCTGTTTCACTAAGCAGACTCTGTATAGCATTGATAGCAGCATCCACCGGACCGACACCCGTCCGAGCGGCGGTGCTTAATTTATCATCTATGTTTAGTTTTACAGTGGCAGTGGGCATCACATTATCACCAGTCATAACTGAGAATCCCTCCAGTTTAACCCGTTCATATTCCGCTCGGCCAAGAACAGCCTCTGCCATTGCTTTTAAATCTGCATCAGTGACGCATTTACCTTTATCACCCAGTTTTTTAACCTGGTTTAATATATGATGGAACTGTTCATCATTCACTTCAATTCCATATTCATCTAACTTGGAGCGAATAGCGTTAGCACCAGTGTGTTTTCCAAGGACAATTTTTCTGGTGTGCCCCACCATCTCAGGTGTGATTGGTTCGTAGGTTTCCGCTTTTTCTAAAACCCCGTGTACATGTATTCCTGCCTCATGAGCAAAGGCATTTTCACCCACAATAGCTTTGTTAGGGGGCATTTTAACTCCAGTTATTCGGGAAACCTGCTGGGAAGCATCCACCAAAAGCCTGGTATTGATATCCATTTTAAACCCATAATCCACAATAAGGGCCATGACCACTTCTTCCAATGATGCATTTCCTGCCCTCTCACCTAATCCATTGATGGTGGCATGCACCTGCTCTGCTCCGGCTTCTACCGCACTTAAGGAGTTGGCAACAGCCAGTCCAAAATCATCATGACAATGCACACTGAGAGGAACCTTAAGATAATTTTTAAGCTCATTTACCAGGTATTTCATGGAAAGTGGGATCATCACACCCACTGTATCCGGTATGTTTATATAATCCACCTTAGCATTTTCCACTGCTTGATATACCTCTTTGAGGTAATCAAGTTCTGTTCGGGTGGCATCTTCTGCAGAAAATTCCGCTATGATACCATGGTCTTTAATATACTCCACCGCTTCCACTGAAAGATTAAGTATTTCCTCTTTGCTCTTCTTTAACTTATATTTCCTATGTAAAGGTGATGTGCCAATGAAAGTATGTATATAATCAACACCACAGTCAACAGCGGCTTCTAAATCATTTTTAAGTGTACGGGCCAGTCCACATATCTGGGCGTCCAGATCCAGTTTAAGAATTTCCCGTGCTGCTTTCCTTTCACCTGGTGATGATGCTGGGAATCCCACCTCCATGGTGTCCACTCCTAGTTTATCCAGTCTTTTGGCAATTCTGATTTTTTCATCCACTGTTAAGGCCACTCCCGGTGTCTGTTCACCATCCCTTAAGGTAGTGTCAAAAATTCTAACAGTTTCGGGTAGTTTCATGGACCCCTTAACCTTGTCTATGTACATAAAATTTCCTCAAATTATTTTAAAATTGGAATTTAAATATTTTAAATTGAAATAAAATTTGTTTTTGGTATTTAATTAATTGATATGTTGAAGTACCAATAAATTATATTATGTAAAAATAATTCCAAACATAAACACTAGGTACCAATAATTAAGCTCAATAAATCCCTCAAACCGGTGGATATACCCAGTATAAATATGGCTAGTTTCAACATATTTTTTATGGTCTTATCCTGAATATAACTATCTACAACGTAAAGTGCCATTAGAATAATCGCTATTTTTAATGGATACATAACCAGGGCTGTTCCAGTTATACCTATCAGTGCGTTGGGAAGCACATGCTGTTCTCCGTAGGGATAATAATCTATAGCAACAAATGTAGCACTGGCATCAAATATCTGGGCCAATAAAACACTTAAATTAAATTTATCTTTGATTAAGCTCCATTTATTCCTTAGCAGAATGAAAACAGATGAAACCAGAGCCCAGGCCCCTAAAACCTGACCAAGAGCTATCAGGTTAATGTGGTTGATATTAAAAATGTTTGGTAGACATATCACAACTCCCACCAGGAATATGAAATATCGATAATCAAATTTTGTCTTTTTTTCAACGTATACCCCTACCAGCAGGGCTATTATGGTGGCGAAACCTGTTATGAAGTATATGCCTGGTGTGATCAGCCAGTAACTCAGTGGATAAATACCATTATCCACCAGGGCCCTGGTGCTTGATCCAAAGAATATGAAAGGCAGCACCGCTATTAAAAGGTCTTTAGGGTCCTTATTGATGTATTTGAACATCTTTATTAGTATGATGACAAATATACCCAACAATATACCGAATACCACGGTGTTGAGGATGTTGTAGCCCGGACCAAAGTAAATCAGATAGGTGGTGATGAAATCAGAAATCTGAGTTAAGATCTGGGAATCCAGTAGCATAAATCCAATTTAAAATTTTAAGTAATTTAAATATATTCCCGGAAAATTATTAAAAAAATTAGTATTTATTTATTAGAATTTATTAAAACTTGTTAATTATCTTCTTCCGGATAACTTCTTTCATTATGAGTGATAATGGGGTCCTATCACCATATGTTTTTGTTTTTCCGGATAATATTCCTTTTATTACGCTTTCTGTGGTTTTTTCTGCTTCCAACTCCGTCACACAACTCCCAATTGCCCCGGTGAAATGGGCGTCGCTGGAACCTACTTGGGGTATTCCCCGTTTTAGGGCTAACTTCTTAGCCCTCCAATTTGAGTAGCCGAATATGTAGCGGGAGTTCAGGGTTTCAATGGCATCCATATCCAGATCAATCACATAATCACATAAACCCTCTCGGTAGCGGACAAAGGGGTGGGGTACTATGGCTATACCTCCCTGGCTTCTTACTTCTTCAATGGTTTCCTCGGGAGATCTCTTCTTCTGTACCTTATCAGTTATGCCCAAGGCCAAGATATGTCCCTTGCTGGTGCTCACCTCCATGGCTGGTATCACCAGTATATCATCTAAATTTCGAGTTAGATCTAGAGCCTCCTCTGAACCTTTTAAGGTATTATGATCTGCAATAGCTATGACATCCAGTCCTATTTGGCGGGACCTCTTTACAATCTGGGCAGGAGTTTGTCTGGAATCACCAGAATAAATGCTGTGGATATGGGGGTCGAGTATCATTTAAATCTGAATCTACTGCTTTTATCTATAATGGTTTTGTTTTTGATAAAAATTAGTTGTTTTTTTCAACCATTTTCCTTTAAAAATTCTGCTGCCTTTATCAGTCCCACAGGTCCGGACATCATGACGTCCCCAGCCGGAGCTGCGTAATGCACTTTGAAATCGGTTTTTTTAAGTATCGAACGCTTAGGACCGGTAGCAACTAAACACTGAAATTCATGGATGGGCTCTTTAACCCATGCTCCATGTCCCCCGTCTTCATGGATCTGCTCATGGCTTAGAGTGCCTTCTGCCAGACCCCTGATAAAGCGGGTGAGCTTTCCAGGTGTTAACATGCCGGTATGATGCTCAAAAACACCACATATTCTACCATCTTTAAACGATGCAGCCAGTGTGTGGCCGTTTCCAATATCTAATGCTATGAATTTATCCAGATCTTTAACAAATTCATCGCAGGTTGCTCCGCAAATGGAAGCGAACTTGGAATCCATGATAATCACTTCATAACCTTTTAGTGTTCTTAACACTCCATTCATACGTGTGAAATATTCAGGGACTTGATTAAGGTAAGCGAATTCTTCTGGAAGTTTCGGTGAATCTAATTTTTCTCTAATTTTACTGAATCGAAAGTTTCGATCCCCCATATTCGCGTTGAATCCGTGATCCTGCACCGCCACCCCAACACAGTCAAATTCAAGTTCAACTTGGAACGGCTGTAATGATTTCCTTATGACCTCTAAATCCACATCCTGCAAAGCTATTTCTGATATTTCTGGATGTTTTTCTCCTGGTGGAATTATTTCAATGCCCAGGGATTTGACCCGCTCAAGATCATCCCGAACCGTTCTTGCTGAATTTTCTGTCATCAAAACCCGGTATCCTTTTTTCAGATGATTTTGAATCGCTTTATTTACGGATCCACCGCCCATGGTTTCTCCGCTTAAAAAGAGGTCGTTTTTATGTTTACGTATCTTCTCTGCATATATACGGGTGGGGGAGGGAAGCACCATTTTAACAGAATTTTCAAGGGAATTATCTGAATCATAGAGCAGAATGTCCTGAGTTCCGGAACCCACATCTATGGCCAAAATTTTCATGTTAATTATCTATTTATTTGATTTTAAATAAGACTATCTTATGTACATATTTGTACAACAAAGTTTAAATAATAACAATGATAATTTTGATATTGTACAAAAATTGAAATTTTTTACCTAAAAAAAAATGAATTAAAAAACCGTGGTTTATATGTATAAAATTACATTATCTGAGAAGGATACCCCCAAAAAATGGTATAACATAGCTGCTGATTTACCGGTAGAATTTCCAGAATACTCCCAGACAGATGAGGGAAAACAGCTAGAAAATCTTCCCAAAATATTCTCTAAAGGTGTATTACAGCAGGAATTATCAACAGACAGGTACATAGAAATTCCTAAAAAGGTTAGGGAAGTCTATAAGATGATTGGAAGACCAAGCCCTCTCTTCAGAGCAAGAGGCCTGGAAGACCATCTGGACACACCAGCTAAGATCTTCTATAAAAGAGAGGATATGTCCCCCACAGGCAGTCACAAGCTGAACACCGCCATTGCACAGGCCTATTATGCAAAGGAAGATGGTGTTGAACGTATGACCACTGAAACCGGCGCTGGACAGTGGGGCACCGCCCTTTCACTGGCCTGCAGATTACTGGACATGGAATGCCTGGTCTACATGGTCAGAGTATCATTTAAACAAAAACCCTACCGAAAGACCATAATGCAGATGTACGATGGAAAAGTCATACCCTCACCCAGTAACACCACTGAATTCGGTAAAAAAATGCTGGAAAAAGATCCCAATCACCCTGGATCACTGGGTATAGCCATATCTGAAGCAATTGAAGTAGCCTTAAATGATGATAAAACATACTACTCACTGGGAAGCGTTCTTAATCATGTGATGCTCCATCAGACCGTTATTGGTCAGGAGATGCAGATGCAGATGGCTAAGATAGATGCCACACCTGATATTATGGTGGGCTGTGTTGGTGGAGGTAGTAACTTCGCCGGTGCCACCTTCCCATTCATAAAGGATAAGCTAAGCGGTGATCTTGACTGTGAATTTATAGCTGTTGAACCATCAAGCTGCCCTACACTGACTCAGGGAGAGTACAAATATGACTTTGGAGATACAGCAGGATTAACACCCCTGATTAAGATGTACACCTTGGGTCATGATTATGTTCCACCATCTGTACATGCCGGCGGACTAAGATACCATGGAATGTCGCCTCTAGTTGCTCTGTTAGCCCATGAAAAAATCATTGAATCACGCAGTGTAACCCAGATCGATGTCTTTGAAAGTAACAAAATATTCGCCCAGACTGAAGGAGTAATTCCTGCTCCTGAAACAGGACATGCAGTTAAAGTAGGAATTGATGAAGCAATAAAATGCCGCAAGACTGGAGAAGATAAGAATATCATTATTAACTTCTCGGGACATGGATTATTAGATCTACAGGGATATGACGATTTCTTAGAAGGCAAATTAAAAGATTAACCCCTTAAAATAATTTTTTTTTAAATTCTTTTTTTTATTTTAATTCCAGTTTTATTCAGAAATACATTAAAACGCATAAGTTATTACTAACTATTGAGCTGTTGATTTTTTATTTTAATTAAAATAGACAGTTAAGCTATTTAAAAGACCAAAAGAAGTAGGTACTTACTTTAAAATTTGGGGAAATATATAAATAAGATGTTATTTATAACCAAATCCAGCTATTATTAGGATTTTTTTACGCCTTATATTAGTCAAATTATTAAAATTAGATTTTAAAATAGAATTAGATTTTAGAAATAGAATATAACAACAAAAAAAAGAACTATAAATAGAAAAAATTGAGGTAGGTGATTTATATGAGGCAAAACATAGCCTTACTATTAATTGCAGTAGTAGTATTGGCTGGAGCAGCAGGAGTATTGGCCATGACCAATTTCACCAAAACAAACCAATCCCTGAATATAAGCCCCGCTAATACAAGTAATACAACTGCATCTAATCCAACAAATAACGTTAAAAATGATCAAAGCAGTTCAAGCTCCAACAGTAATGGTGGTAGCAGTAGCAATGACAATGGCAACAATGATAACAACAACGACAACGATAATACCGGAGATACCTGTACATCATGTAGTGGTGCAGGTGTAGTGCCTGTAGATCCCTCAGACCCCAATACCAGCTGGAAGGCCTGTCCTACCTGCGGAGGAGATGGAATATTATGAATATTAAAAAATTATTACCAGTTGCATTAGTGGTTTTGATGTTTCTCAGTATGGGAGCAGCATCAGCAGCTAATACAACCTTTAACACGTCCTCAATAAGTTCATCAGCCAGTAACGTCAAAACTTATGTGGATAATAATCATAAAATACCTTCAACCGTTACTGTAAACGGTACTAAGGTAAATACCCCCCAGTTTTTGTACCTGTTAGCCCAGGGGGTTGTAAACTTAAATCAGAGCAATACAACACCGATTACCTTAAAAAATGTTAACACGGCATCCAGTCCCAGTGAAACAGTGAAAGTCGGTACTTTAACAAAAACAGAGTACTTAAAGGTTGCTACCAGTATCCTTAGCTATATAAATAAGTACGGCAAAGCACCTAATTACGCAACGACTTCTTTGGGTAATTTACGATATGAAAACTTGGTATATACATTTTCAAAAGTACTGGATTACTATAAGACCAATAAAAGACTGCCTAACTCTGTTTCCGTTCAGAAATGGAGCTCGATAAGCAGCACTGGAATTACGGGAGGTACCCTGACTTTTACAGACACCAGTAAAACAACCACCACTAAAATCGGTTCAAACTCATTGGGAAGTGTGTACAAAATTGGACCTTTCGGTAATGGAACCAATAAAGTGGCTGTAATCATTGGAGTTCACCCTCAGGAAGGAGCAGCTCATCTGGCAATGTTAAACGCCCTAAAAAGCATGGCATCTAAATTAAACAATGTACAGATATGGGTTTACAAAGTTGTGGTATCAAAAGATATAAGCGATTATTCTTTAAGCAGGCAACACGGACAGGATCTGGCTAACAAATACGTGGTACCCAATATAGACACATCCTTTAAACTAGTTGTTGACACCCATGGAAATAGGGGACTTTATGCTACCAACGATTTTGTATTCGCACCGAGCAGCGACACCCAGTCCAAATATTACGCCAATAAAATAGTTTACTATTCAGACTATCTGAAATACTACTATATAGAAGGTTCCAGCCCGGATTATGTAACCAGACCCCTGACCAACAAGGGAATACCATCCGTGGTATTTGAGCTATACCTGAATGTGAACAACTACAACATAGTATTGTACAACAAGTGTTTACAGGTAGTTAAAGGTTTAAACACCATATTTGCGTAAAAATCCAGAAATTTTTTAAGCCCTAATTTTTTAGGGGCTATAGACTATTTTTTTTAAAATTTTCATTGATAATTTAATTTCTTTAAAATGAAGACTATAACAAAGATAATTTATTTATACTCCCTTTTCCAATAACTTTTATTTGTAACACTAATAAACAATAATTCGGAGGATTAATAGTAATGTATAATATTGGGGAAGCTTTAATCGGAAGCGGTAATGAATTAGCTCACATTGATTTAATAATTGGGAATAAAGACGGGCCAGTAGGTTCTGCATTTGCAGAAAACATGGCCAACCTGTCCATAGGTCACACTCCACTTCTGGCAGTGGTCAGACCAAACTTACCAACTAAACCAGCCACCCTCATCATACCAAAGGTAACAGTGGGATGTCTGGAAGATGCCAATAAAATATTCGGACCGGCACAGACCGCGGTCGGACGTGCAGTAGCCGACGCTGTGGCAGAAGGCATAATAGATAAAGCCGAGGCCGAAAATTTGGTTATAATGGTCAATGTTTTCATCCATCCTGATGCACAGGACTTCCGAAAAATATACCAGTACAACTATGGCGCTACCAAACTGGCCTTAAAACGGGCTATGGACGGTTATCCATCAACTGATAAGGTTCTGGCAGAGAAAGACCGGGGAACTCACCCCATAATGGGCTTTAAAGTGGTAAGACTATGGAAGCCGCCATACGTGCAGGTTGCTTTAGACTTGGACAGTATAGATGATATGGAAAGAATCATCGACAACCTGCCCAACCGGGAGAGAATACTTATTGAAGCAGGAACACCTCTGGTTAAGAAGTTTGGAGTGGGCATAATAAGCAAGATCCGTGAGTTGAGGAAAGATGCCTTTATCATAGCTGACCTTAAAACCCTGGACGTTGGTAGGATAGAGGTTAAAATAGCAGCAGATGAAACAGCAGATGCCGTGGCCATATCTGGTCTGGGAACACCGGAATCCATCCAGAAAGCCATCCAGGAAGCATCCAAACAGGGGATCTACTCTATACTGGATATGATGAATGTGGATAAATTCGTAGAAAAACTAGAGAGCCTCAAATATAAACCAGATATACTGTTATTACACCGCAACGTGGACCTGGAAACCTACAAGGCAGAGAAAGGTGAAAATCTGGGTGACATGACCGAGTGGGGTAATATCAAAGAAATAAAAGACTTACTGGGAGAGAATAAGCTTGTTGCAGTGGCTGGCGGTATCACCCCGGATAAAGTTGACGAAGCGCTGTCCAGTGGTGCAGACATAATAGTGGTGGGAAGGTACATCATAGGATCCCGAGATGTACGCCGAGCTGCAGATGACTTCTTAAAATACCTGCCACAGGACCCGGACACCATGCGTTTAGCCCTGGAAGAAGATGAACCACTTGATTTGAAATAAATAAACCTTATTTTCCTTTTTTTATTATATTTAAACCAGGATTTATCTTATTTTATTTACTATTTTTAGTCTACTGTAGAAAAAATTCATAATAAAATTTTCTACAGTAGAAGAATTTTATTCTTTTTCAAGTCATAATCTACAGTAAATTAAAAAAAGATCGAATAAGATATACATTAATAGTCAGGGGTGATGGTATAATTCTGTTTTTCATGAAGGTGCACTCCAGAGAAGCTGATCCACCAATATTGGTAAACGTTATTGGATGGTATTGATCAAAGATATGATAATAATTTAGTTTTTTACATTAAATATCGACAAAAAAATACTCAAACTAAAGAAAAATTAAATCTGGTTTTTTTTTAAATGCTGTAAAAATTTTGGTAGATACTTTTATTATTTCTTAAATGCAATTTTATTATAACAACAAGATTAAGGGGGAATTAATATCATTTTAGGTATATGCGGCAGTCCCAGAAAACAATCCACGGATCACGTGTTAAATGAAGCTTTGAAGATGCTCCAAGACAAGGGTTTTGAAACAGAATTTTTCGGAGTACGTGGAAAAAATATCACACCCTGCCGACACTGTGATTACTGTATTCGGGAAGGAGAATGCATTGTCAGGGATGATATGTACGAGTTGTATCCCTTGATAACCTCAGCTAACGGGATAATCATGGCCACTCCTATTTATAATGGAGGAGTAAGCGCCCAGTTGAAGTCAATAATGGACCGTTGTCGGGCTCTAGGTGCGGCGGATTATGATTTTCTGCGTAACAAGGTAGGGATGGCTATTACAGTTGGTGGTGATAGAATTGGCGGGCAGGAACTGGCAATCCAACAGATATTCACCTTCTATATATTAACCGGAGCCATACCCATTAGTGGGGGTGCTTTTGGAGCGAACTTAGGTGCTAATTTCTGGTCTCAAGACACTCTAGAAGGGGTTAAACAAGATGAACAGGGATTTAGAAGTTTAAGAAAAACGGTTAAAAGGTTTGGAAATTTCCTAGAGCATTTTGAATTTAAAGAATAAAACTGATAGATATTATAAGTTATAACTTATACTTTATAAATGATAACTTCAAAGTTTTTATTTATAACTAACTGAGACTCCAATACTTATAAAATCATCAAATAAGCTCATTCAATGCTCATTTAAAATTATAATAAAACTTAAAAGTTATAAGTTATAAGGAGATTTAGATGAGAGTAGTTGTTGATAAAGATAAATGTACCGGCTGTGGAGAATGCCGGGATGTCTGCCCTAAAGGCCCTAAAATATGGAAGATAAATGGAAAAGCAGAGGCTAATAATCTGCGATACTGTCATGTATGCACCTTATGTGCGTCAAAATGTCCGGAAAGAGCAATAACAGTTATAAGGGATGAAGAAAATGGAGAGAAAGAAGAAGCTAGCGCGTAAAACCAGTGAAACCGATATTAAAATTTCAATTGATTTAGATGGTGATGGAAAATCCGAGATAAATACCGGAATTGAATTCTTCGACCATATGCTGGAATCATTCTCCAGACACAGCCTTTTTAACCTTATTATTAAAGCAGAAGGCGACCTAGAAGTGGATGACCATCACACAGTGGAAGATGTGGGATTATTATTAGGAGAAGCTATTAACGATGCATTGGGTGATAAAAAAGGTATAAAAAGGATGGCTCATGCCTTGGTTCCCATGGACGAATCACTGGCAATGGTAGCCATAGACATATCTGGGAGAAACTACACTGTTCTAGACCTGCCCTTTAAAAAGGATAAGGTGGGGGATTTAAGCACGGAAAATGTGGGTCATTTCCTAGAGTCCCTAGCCCGTACAGGCAGGATTAATATTCACGCCCGTTTTGAAGGGGAAAACGAACACCACCAAATAGAAGCCCTCTTTAAAGCACTGGCCCGAGCTTTATATGAAGCCACCCGGGTGGTTCATCACTCCAT
Organism: Methanobacterium sp.; assembly: GCA_028682985.1. Classification (GTDB taxonomy): domain Archaea; phylum Methanobacteriota; class Methanobacteria; order Methanobacteriales; family Methanobacteriaceae; genus Methanobacterium_A. The sequence continues at coordinate 5,600 of JAJRAE010000134.1, read as the reverse complement.
TCCCAGCACCAAAGGAGTTATCTAATTAACAGGAAGTATGCAAGAAGACTCACCAACCCCCGTTAGACCTTTCTTCCAACCACAGATGGAAATCGCGATTTTTATTCTTTACACTGTGTCTAAAGACTTAAGGAACAAATAAAAGTTAAATATACTATAAGAGATATTTCCTTATTCTGATTTTGTAGTATTAAATTGATATTTAGGTAAATTATATTAATAAAATTGAAACTGTGGTTTTTAGAAATTTAGTTTAAAAAAAAAATAAAATAAATTAAGAGTCTTGCGACGCTTAGGGTTTATTTATTCCGGTTTTAACATTAACTCGGTTTTAGATAGAGTCTGGCCCTGTCCACCATGTGGTTTACGCCTTACGGTGTCATTGGCTTTTTCTATTTCACGAGCTTCCACTGCTAGTTTAGCTGCTGCGGAGATCATTTCGTGGGCGGATGCCACAATTGGTATGTATTTTTCCATTTCTTTGGTCATGAAACAGCCTTTTAAGTCCACATCTGCTACTTTCATTGCTATTTCATAGGCAGCCATTGCTTTTGCTTTGGCATATGGGTTTTTAAAGTCACCAGCTTCAACAGCCTTAGCCGTTGTGATTACCACTTTAGGTAATTCTATGGATCCAGATTCAGCCTGTGCAATTGCACCATCTAAGGTTTCCTGAACCACTCGGTATGCGCCGGTTGCGGCCAGTACTTTTATTACATCAGAGTTAAAGGAAGCCATTTCAGTAGGGTCGAGGAATTCTCTTCGAGCTCCTATCATGGGGTCGCCCTGTACTATGATATAACCTAATCCTTGTTCATCCATTTCATCTTTTTTACCCATTCCTGGTGCGTCTCCAACTATTATGGCTGGTACGTCCATTTCAGAGAGTAGTTCTCGTGCTCTGGCTGGACCGGGTGCGCCGGGGTTGGGGCTTATAAATACAACAAAATCAGGGTCGAAGTCCAGTATTTTTGGTACGGCGTCTTCGATCTGTTCTGGGTTCATTTTTGCTCCTGAACCTGTGCTCCTAACATCAATGTTAGGTCTGTCTGCCCTCTCATCCAGTACTAAGTCAATTACAGGAGAGGTACCTAAATTTCCACATTTAATAACTCCTATTTTTACAACCATTTTATCACCGATTTTGCTATCTGGATAATCTAATAAGTATTTTTTGATTTAATTTTTAGAAATTAAATTTATATAGGATGTTGAATTTGAAATTAATTTAACAGTGCTTGAAAGTTACACTTGAAATGTACGTCTATTTTTTCCAAAAAATTATTACTTTAATTCCAGTAATAGTAAAATTAAAAAAGTCTAAACAAACTCTTTATTCATTTCTTTTCTACATTACTTTCTTCTACATCTCTTAAAAATAATTTAAATGCAATCAGTAGTCCTATTATACCCAGAACATAGAAGAACCATACCATACTATCTGTGGGGCCTGTCTCCACCCATATGAGAGTGTGTGCGAGCATTATTGCATAGAGTGCTGTGAGGGCTCCTTTTAAAATTTTCTGGGCATTGTGCATAAGTCGAAGTATAATTCCAAGTAGGAACATCTGGATGGCTAAGCCCAGGGCACCGAAATCAGAAATAGCCGGGCCAAAAATGGTTGATGTGATACTGGTGGTGGGGCCTTTACCCGGCTGATAAAATTCTGGTAAATAAACCTGTCCCACTGTAACCCGGGGGTGGCCTCCTGTGAGTGCTTGATAGAATAGTTCACCCCCAGTAAATCCAGGTAGATGAGTAATTTTATCGAGAACCATCATGGTGAACCCTGCCCGGTAGAATACCAGTTCCAGGGGGTTTAAAACCCACGTCTGCCATTGGATAGATTTAACAGCCACATATCCCAGGATAATAAAAATAACAGCTGTTAATCCAATAAATAGAAGTACGTATTTGGATTTTAGACGCATGACATAGTAGGTTGTAATTAAAACGCTTAGAAGTATGGCTATGGTGGTGGTACGATATCCATTAACCGCAAATAAAATAAGACCGATTACAAACAGTATATAATACCATTTACGGGGGTATTTAGCTATCAGTAAGTTTAATGCTGGGAGGAATATGATATATGAAATTCTCCACAGATCAGTAGTTGCTTTAAATTTAAGATAACCACTTAAAAGAGGTATTCCGCCTAGTAAAATCAGATTTACTCCTTGTAATATAAGAGCCAGTACCACCAATACAATTAACACTCTTTCATCCAAAAGGAACTTCAATTTCCCGAACCAAGATAAATTACGCTTTAAATTGCTCCTGCTCAGTACATATCTATTATTTCTATTGATTAACTGGGGCAGTACCAAACCAAATATGTAGAATAAAACACCCCATAAGATGAACAGATAGGTAACGGTGCCCGGCCATTGCAGATTACGGATATGGTACTGATAACCCACCGCTGCTAAGATCACGTAAAATAGTGTAATCAACACCACGATGTAAGGGGAGAAAAAATCTATATCCCCCAGTTTATTGGAAATATTCCCTAAAAACGACATATAAAAAAAACTCTCCTATCATCATAGTTCCCGGGCGCTTGTAGTGAAATTAAGGGCGAATTCCGGATATGCTGCTGTATGGGTATGGATATAGCTGGCCACGGTGTTCTGGGACATTAAACCATCCTGCCCATCCATAATACCCTTACCTCTTAATATTTTGAATGCGAATTCAGGTTGAGCATCTCCCAGATCAATTCGGGAATAATGGAATTCATGCCCCTTAATTATATCACCTTTATCTGCAAGGATGTTTTTAGTGTTTGCTTTTGATATGACATAACTTAGGGCCTGTGGTTTTTTCATCATACATGAAGGGTAATTAAATACATTGCACATATTATGCCCATTTATTGAGCGTGTAAGGTACATCAAACCTCCGCATTCAGCATAAATAGGTCTTTGGTTTTTATGAAGTTCCAATACAGAATCCCGCATTTTCTGATTTGCTTCCAGTTCTCTGGCAAATATTTCTGGATAACCTCCACCTATATAGACACCATCCACATCCGGTACTTCTTCATCTTTCCATGGGCTGAAGTATACCAGTTGGGCATTATTTTCCTCCAGAGCGTCCAGATTATCTCGATAGTAGAACGTAAAAATCTCATCCATAGCCACACCTATCTTTACTTTTCCCTTGTTCTGGACTTTCCAGAGAGTTTCTCTTCCACCAGGTAGTGGATCAGCCTCTTTCATTATGTTGATCAGTGCATCTAGGTCAATATTCTCCTCCATCATGCGCCCCCATTTAGCAATGGAATGGATAATATTTTCCCGTTCCACCGCCGGTACCAATCCTAAGTGTCTGTCCTCCACTTTTATTGCATCATCACGAGGTATACCGCCTATTACATCAGTTTTAGCCAGTTTTTCCACTGCTTCTTTGGTTTTAAGGTAGTGCTTACGGTTTTTAACCTGATTTAATATCACGCCTTCTATTTTGATGGTGGGATCCAGTGTTTTAAATCCAATAACCACAGCAGCTGCACTTTTAACCAGACTTCTGGAATTCAATATCAAAATTACAGGAGCATCCAGGGCCTTAGCAATGGATGCCGTATTTCCAACATCCCCTATGGGACTTATACCTTCATATAGGCCCCTAACACCTTCAATTATGCCTAAATTTGATCTGGAAAGATGCATGGCTCTTTCAAATCCCTGCCTGATCTGTCCGTCTGTCATAAAAAATGAATCTAAATTACGCGAATAATTCCCTGTGGCCATGGTGTGATAGGTTGGATCTATGTAATCTGGGCCTACCTTAAATGGTTGGACTGCATATTCACTGGATAATGCTTTCATTATTCCGGTAGCTATGGTAGTTTTACCTACAGCGCTTCCTGTTCCTGCCAGAACTAGTCTCATAATATATTAATTAGGATCGATTTCATTTAAATAAAGTTGGACTATCAATTAAAAATCGCTTAAATTCAAAAAAATAAGACTAGTTGATCTGATTAAAAAAAGTTTACTATCACCAAAAATTTGAACTAGGTAAAAGAATAAAAAAACTTTAAGAGCACATGACAAATTTAGCAAAAAAACTGGATATCCTGGGAGAAAGCGCCAAATTTGACCGCTGTAATTATATTGGCACCAACTCTGATAATTTCCTCTTAAAAAATTTACCAGGGATTTATCAGGCCAGCACACAAAATGGATGTACCATACCTCTTTTTAAGGTGTTGATGACCAACAAATGCAGCAACGATTGCCGTTACTGTGTAAATCATTGTAAAAATCATTTTAATAGGGTAGAATTCTCACCAGAAGATGTTACCAATATTTTCCTGGACTATTATCAAAACCGTTTGGTGGAGGGTTTATTTTTAAGTTCAGGAATACCAAAGGATCCAGAATATTCCATGGAGAACATGGTTGAAGTGGTACATAAATTGAGGATGGACCATGGATATCAGGGTTACATACATTTAAAGATACTACCTGGCAGCCCCTATGATCTCATTAAAAGAGCTGTCAGTCTTGCAGATAGAGTTAGTATAAACTTAGAATCAGCCACCACAGAAGGAATGGATAACCTTTCCACCACCAAAAACTATCATACTGATATATTAAGGCGTATCAAATGGATTAAAAGACTTTTAAAGAATAACAATGAGTTTGCCCCTTCAGGACAGACTACTCAGTTCATAGTGGGAGCTGCTGAAGAAACTGACCAGCAGATTTTGGATAGGGCTAACTGGCTTTATAAGAAGATGGACCTTAAAAGAAGTTATTTCAGTCCATTTGAAGCTATGAAAGACACCCCGCTGGAAAATCAGGAGGAACCCCACCCAAAAAGAACCTCCAGACTTTATCAGGCAGATTATCTTCTTAACTCCTATGGTTTCAGTTTGGGAGAGCTAGTTTTTGATGATGAAGGTAACTTGGATCTAGAATCTGATCCCAAATACCTGGCTGCTCAAAGCTACCCTGAGAAATTTCCAATAGATGTAAATGAAGCACCATATCAGGAACTGCTCAGAGTCCCCGGTATAGGGAAAATATCCGCCAGAAGAATTATTCAAAGTAGAAAACAGGGAAAATGCTTTGTTAAACTGCAGGAGCTTAAAACTATAGGTGTAGTTATCAAAAGAGCTGAACCATTTGTTAAATTAAATAAAAATTATCAGTCCACCCTGAAAATCTAATTTAAATTTGTTGTATGTAATTTTTTTTCCGAAAAACAAATAAAAAAGTAAGAAACTTATAACTTTTAACTTATAAGTATAAAGTTATAACTGATATGTTATGACTTATAAGCCCTTTTCTTCAAAGATTTTCCATATTTCCGGATGCTTATCTCGCACCGCTTCCTCAATTAAAAGTGATGCTTCGTTACTGATACTGAATTCGGGCCTGGTTTTCTTTAAAAATCTTAATACTGCAGCTGATTTGGCGGACCATAATGATATTCGGGGATTTTTATGAACCTCCCTTAGGACAGCTTCCACAATCTCATCATTCACCTTTAATGATATTGAATCCTGTTCTCTTTTACTGGATGCGTCAGATTTTTCTTTTCCTTGAGTTGCTTCTTCTTTTTTACTGGTTTTTTCTTTCTTTTTT
>JAJRAE010000030.1 GCA_028682985.1 Methanobacterium sp. | reverse complement strand
TGTCAATAACGTTAATTATCGGTATAATAATACTTATAATCATAATTGCACTTGTAATATATTTTATTTTAATATATAACAGTCTTATTAATTATCGTAATCGGGTTAAAAATGCCTGGTCACAGATCGATGTACAGCTTAAAAGGAGAACAGATCTGATACCCAATCTGGTGGAGACGGTTAAAGGATATGCAGCCCACGAGAAAGGCGTGTTTGAAAAAGTTACAAAAGCACGGGCTAATTTAATGAACGCTCAATCTGTGCAGGAGAATGCCGAGGCCAACAACATGCTGACCGGCGCCCTTAAATCTCTTTTTGCAGTTGCAGAGAACTATCCTGATTTAAAGGCCAGCCAGAACTTCCAGGACCTCCAGAGGCAGTTATCTGAAACCGAGGATAAAATCGCCTACTCCAGACAGTTCTATAACGATACTGTCTTGATGTACAACAACAAAATTCAGATGGTTCCCAGTAACCTGGTCGCTAGACAGTTCAACTTCCAGGAATCAGAATTCTTTGAAGCACCTGAAGGAGAAAGAGAAGTACCTGAAGTTAAATTTTAACCCTTCCTCATTAAGAGTGGCTTAATATGAATAAAAAATTAATATCCACTTTAATTCTCATCACTCTGCTGATTGCAGCAGGCTCCGGAATCGCTTCCGCAGCCGATAGAAGTTACAGCATACCATTCATAAATATGGATCTCTTCCTGCAGGAAGATGGATCCCTCCATGTTAAGGAAACCATCCATTACACCTTTTCTGGAACTTACAATGGAATATATAGGGATATTCCTTTAAGCGGTACACAAGAACTCCAAAATGTTAAAGTTTCTACACAGGGTGCTTATTCAAGGTTTGTAGAGACCAACGACAGTAATTATCACAGGGTCACGGTGTATCTTTATTCAGATTCCCAGATGACCAGCCCAGTAACTGATAAAGAAGTGGACGTCGTTTTGGAATATGACATGACTCATGTGGTTAAATTTTATAATGATATAGCTGAATTGCAGTACAAATTGGTAGGAGAAGGATGGGCAGTAGATATTGGAAAGGTCAATGCCAATATACACCTGAAATCAAGTGACGGAGTTAAATATTGGCTGAATCCACCATATTACAATGAAAGTTCCAGCTGGCAGGGAAATACTCTTCAAATTGCCAGTAAAACCGTGCCCAATGGCAATTTCTATGAAGTGAGGATGGTTATTCCTAAAAATCAGTTTGCAGCCAACCCTACCAATGGGATAATAATCAACCAGGATGGTTTAAGCCAGATTGAGCAGGTCCAGAACGATTACCAGAGTGAACTAACATTTAAGGAAATATTATACTCAATTTTAACTGTTTTAATGCTATTTGCCTGTCTAATTCCTTTCATTATTTACTACCGTTTCGGAAGGGAGCCTAAAATTGATTACAGTGCAGAATACGAACGTGATACACCTACCGATGATCCTCCGGCAGTGGTCAATGCAATCTGCGGCCCAGGATTTTCCAAAAAAATAGGCGAGCCAGATATGGACGGTTTTAAAGCCACCATAATGGATTTAATAAATAGAAACTATCTTATTTTCAGTAAGGGAGAGTCTGACAAGGAAGATCTTGGCCTTAGAGAAAATATGTCTTTTAAACTAAACCCGGAGATGGATAACACAAAACTCAGGGATTTTGAAAAAGATGTGATAAATTTCCTGAAGGGATATGAGGAAAACGGCTTAATCTCTCTGGATTATATTTCAGAGGATCTTAAAGATAAAAGCAGTGCAAAATCCTTCAGAGACACTTATAACAGCTGGAAAGACAATATAAAAGAACATTATCTTAATGATGAAGTGCTTAAGAAGATTTTCAATAAGAAGGGAGATAACTACCTCAAAATTTTTGGCGTGCTGGCCGTAATATTAGCAATAGCAGTTTTTTACTTCACCCTTTCCGATCCACTGCCTGCTGCAAGCTGGGCCTGGTGGTCATCCATAATACTGGGAATAGTAGCGCTTATATCCTTCATCATGCCCCAGAAAATTGCTGGACAATGGACTACCTATGGGGAGGAATACGATGCCAAATGGCATAACTTTAAGAGGTACATCCAGGATTTCAGCCTTATAAAGGAGTATCCTCCAGAATCAGTGGCCATATGGAACAAGTATCTGGTATACGCCACTGCTTTAGGAGTGGCCGATAAAGTACGTAAAGCTATGGAATTATATCTGCCCCGAGACGAGCTGGAAGGCAGCAACATCTATCTCTTCCATTATTACGGCGGCTATGTATTCCTTTCTAGCACACTGAATGCGGGAATGACCACTGCAAATGCAGGAAACGGAGCCGGAGCCGGTGGATTCGGCGGAGTAGGTGGCGTCGGAGGGGGCTTTGGTGGGGGTGGAGGAGGAGCTTTCTAGGTTTCTTCCGAAGATTTTTTTCTTTATTAGCCAGAAAAGTAAAGGGTATTCGAAAATTATAAATATCAGGTAGTTCTACTTTAATGAGGTTAAAAATAGTATATGAACACCTAGGCCCACCTATTCTGGTTTAAATAGTTAATTGGCTTGTTTTTAACCTAAAATATTAAAAAAAGTGTTTTATTACAAGTGAAATAGGTTTTATAAATGCAAAGGGTTCATAGACTAAGCAGAAGGGAAATTAAAACTATTTTACATTATATAGGTGGGGCAAGCTTACTTCTGGCAGTGGCTATGTTAATTCCGTTAATCGTTGCTTTTATTTATAATGAACCACGTTATGTTGTTCCTTTTGTGGTATCGGCTCTTATTAGTGGAATTTTGGGTTTAGTTTTATTTAAAGCTTTTAAAACAGAAATTGAAATGTCTTTAAAAAGTGCCATGATATTTTCAACTGTAATCTGGCTTATAGCATGTGCTTTAGGTGCTTTGCCCTATTATTTTTCTGGTGAATTATCCTATCTTAATGCCTATTTTGAGGCCATGTCCGGGTTTACGACAACAGGATTCAGCATGTATGCCAATTTAGACATTGTTTCTTACACTATTAACTTTTGGCGTGCTTTTACACAGTGGATTGGCGGTTTAGGCATAATATTTCTACTTCTGGTCCTTTTAAGATCTACTGGTGTTGATGTGATGCGTCTTTATCTTGCAGAAGGTAGAGAAGAACGTTTAAGGCCAAGTATAAAGCATTCCACCAGAATAATCGTTTATATATACCTATTCTTCACCGCAATTGCCATATCTCTTTTTGTAATGGCAGGAATGACATTATTTGATTCAATATTCCACGCATTCACTGCACTATCCACCGGCGGATTTGGAATGCACAATACCAGCCTATTATTCTACAACAACGTCTGGATAGAAATAGCAGCTATGATTGTGATGATGATCGGAGCTACCAACTTTGCTCTACACTACACAGTCCTCAAAGGGAATTGGAAAGAATATTTTAAAGATATTGAAACTAAGGTTGCTTATTCTCTAATAATTATCTCTACAATTCTTGTAACTTTAGTTTTATATCAAAATCATGTGTATGGAAATGATATTCTTCTAAACTTTAGATACGCCCTTTTCCAGATGGTATCGGCAATAACAACCACCGGGCTGCAAACAGCATTTTATCCTGATCTACTGGCTAAATGGATTGGATTAGGAACATTTCTACTCACCATACTGATGATAATCGGTGCTGGTTCTCTATCTACCGGTGGGGGTATTAAATGGCTGAGATTCGGAATACTATTAAAAGGAATATCCTGGCAGGTTAAATCATTTATTCTTCCAGGTAAAGCCGTCATGGCCAAAAAAATCCATCATGTAACTGAATTAAAAATAACAGACGACGTATTAAGGATAACTGGGGCTTTTGTATTCACCTATTTCGTGATATACATAATAAGTGTTGTAATTGTCCTGATCTATTATTCGGATATTTCAAGAGTCATATTTGAGGTAGCTTCTGGACTGAGTAATGTGGGTCTTGGTTCAGGTATTATTGTGCCTTCTTCTCCGGATTTAGTGAAAATAGTATTCATAGTGGACATGTGGATGGGTAGATTGGAAATATGGCCGGTTTTACTATTCATCACCATATTGATTAACAATATTACTCAAAGGAAAAGATGATTTATTTATTTAAAGAATTAGATAATGCCAGAGAAATGACACTGGCAAACGCTTCGATTAAATGTTTCTGTTCCTTATTAATATTTGTCTCAATAGCAATTGATAAAACTCCCACTGTACCCTTTTGAACCTGCAATGGTACATGAAGCCATTTAGATGAGGATAATGTTTCAGTGCTTTTACCTGCTTCTTTTCCATGTTCAAAAACCCAGGTAGCCACTCCCTTTTCATGTTCATTGAAATCTGGTTTATCCCTGGAACTGGAAACAACTTCCAGATTATTTTCATGTTTAGGTAAAAGAATGACAACATTTTGATTAAAGGATTCAGAAATATACTCAGCACTTTTCTTTAAGATATCATCCTGGTCCTGTGAAATTAGTAAATCTTTGCTTAAATCATATAACGATGCTATAAAATCTTCACGTTGCCTGGTGTACTCTACTTGCTTTTTTACTGTATCCGCCAGTAAACTAGTTATAATACCCACAACGAGTAACACAAAAAAGGTTGGTATGAATCTTACATCTTCCACAGAAAAGTTGAAAAACGGAGGGACAAAAAAGAAATCAAAAGCGGCAACAGCTAGTAAAGATGCAAGTATCCCTGCTTTTCTGCCTGAAATCAGGCTGGTAAGTACCACGGGTATGATAAAAATCATGGGTATGTTAATGGCCTCAATAAAGGGCCTTAACAACATACAGATGATAATTGTTAAGCCTATGCTTAAAAAACTAACTGCATAGGGTTTCCACATTCCATGGGGTTCCAAATCTGTTTTAATATTTTTAGCTTCCTTTTTTGTGGATTCATTTTCCACCACCAAAATCTGAGCATCACTTTTCTTAATAACCTGGTTAATTACAGAACCTGCTATAATCTCTTGAAGTCGTGTTCTATTTGAATGCCCCATTAAAATAAGGGTTATATTTTTTGAACTGGCAAAAGATACAATCTCATTAGATATTGAACCAGTTAAACGGAATACTCTTCCATCAAGTTCTTCAGCCAGTTCTAAATTCTTTTCTAACTGTAAATTTTCTTCTGGCTTCAAATTGAATCCATATGAAGGTTCAACATATATGGCAAACCATTCAGCATTAAATCGGTC
>JAJRAE010000091.1 GCA_028682985.1 Methanobacterium sp. | reverse complement strand
GGATCATCGTACCAGGTTTCAGGTAAAATTTCAGTGAATCTATCCAGGTCAAATTTAGTCCTGTCCCCGTATAGTTGATGAGTAGCTACCGCTGGGGCATTGGTTACTCCTAAACCTTCTGGGAAGCCTTTGTCTGCAACTAAACCAATTACTAACTCAACATGAGCATCTAATTTTGGTTTGAGTGCCCTTAATCTGGTGTAAAGCCTTTTACGTGCGATTTCACTTAGATTTTTAGCCATTCCACCGATTCTTACATCGGATGGGTGTATACCTTCTCCACCTACCATATCAACTACGTATTGTGCGTTTTTCCTTATTTCAGAAACGGAGTTTATGGCAGTAACCATAAGATCTGCTGGCACAACATCAGCAGCTATAAGGAAATGGTGTATAGCGTGGCTGTTTATATCATGAGCACATAATAATAGCTCTCTTAGTTGTCTTGCTGCTTTTGGTAGTTCTATATCTAATGAGTCATCCATTGCCTCTACAGATGCTAAAGTATGAGGTATAGGACAGACACCACAGATTCTTTGTGTAATTACTGGAGCAGTTTCTGGAGCTTTACCAGTAACAATTTTCTCTAGGCCTCTAACTGGAGTAATACTAAAGTATCGCCCCTTAGTTACTATTCCTTCATCATCGACTTCCATGACCAACTCTGCATGTCCTTCTTGTCGTGATGTTGGCGATATAACTATTTTTTCGCTCAAATGTATCACCTCTTTGTTTTTAAATGAACATCAGTATCTCAATATATTATAATTAATTATAAGCTTTTCTTTAGAAAATAAAGTGAAAATTTTATATACCATAAAAGATTTAAATATCATTTCCGATTTCTAAATGAATCTTTCCAGTGAAGTATAATTTTATTAACCATTTCCACCAAAATATAATATTATAAAACAGTATATCCCTTAATAAAATAAATTGGTTCTTTCTCGCAATGATAATAAACAATTAACCTTATTATAATATTTCATTGATTCTAATATAGATTTAATGGATATATAATAATGAAAAAACAATGGTAATTTGTAAATATAGTATCAGAGCATCAGAAATTAAAGTTATGTATGAGGCTGAATTGAGCCTTTTAAATGGCATTTAAAGAATGAACCATATAAAAATGGAATATAAGTTTATAGGAAGCCCATTATTATTTAGAATACGGGTTGATCCTTGTAAACTCGAACTAGTTTAAATAAAAATATAGGGGCACAGGGGGTACAGCCAGATGGTAAAATTAGTAGAAACAGATGTAGAATGTTGTCAGATTATTTCAGAAGATGTGGAAGACGCAATAATTTTGGAAGGATCTCCAGAACTGGGATTAATAGGAAATATACTGGGATGGTTACTGGTAGAACAGCTTAAAATGAAACAAATAGGATTTGTAGATTCTAAAGACTTCCCACCATTAGCTGTTCTATATAATGGAGTTACATTACATCCATTTAGAATATATAACGCTGAAAACATTGTACTTTTCCTATCAGACTTTATAATACCTCCAAATGTTGCTTATGATATGGCAAATGGTATTATTAGCTGGGCTGAAAAAAACAAAGCTAAAGAAATAATAACCTTTAATAGTGTAGTGGTTAGGGAAAAAACAGGTCAAATAGCTGCCGCAGCTAACAGCGCTGATGCTGTGAAAAAGTTAGCAGATATGGAAATACCAATAATGCCATTCGGTAATATAAATGGATTATCAGGAACTCTAATGACAAGGAGCATGATTAAAGGCATACCGGCTTCATGTCTTTTTGCTGAGGTATTAAATCAGTATCCAGACCCCAGAGCCGCAGCAACGATGGTTGATGTACTGAATAAAAAACTGGATATAAATATTGAAACAGAACCTCTATTAAAAGAAGCAGAAGAAATAGAATCCCGGCTAAAAGAACTAGCTAACACCGTGCAAGAAGGACAGGAATCACCAGCATATAGCTAAAATAAATAATTTTTCTTTAATTTTTTTAAAAAAGAATTATTCAATGAAATAAATCCGCACGCTTTTATAGGATGAAGGATAAAAAAACTTTTTTATAATACAATAACTAATTTAATAGATATATCATATGGGCCCGTAGCCTAGCTGGATAGGGCGTCGGACTTCTAATCCGAAGGTCCCGGGTTCAAATCCCGGCGGGTCCGTTAAGAATTATTATACATAACTATTTTATTAAATAATAGCAGCAGACTTTTTATGGGCCCGTAGCCTAGCCAGGATAGGGCATCAGACTCCTAATCTGAGGGTCCCGGGTTCAAATCCCGGCGGGTCCGTCAATATAATTTTTTTACTTAATTATGAACAAACAATTAGCCGATTATAAAAATTTCCCAAATTATATATTGTGATTAAATCATAACTATAGGCAATAATTTAAATGAGATATATCATATGTCTTCTTTAAAACCACAGCCTCGTCCTAAAAATTCTTACAGGAAAATATCCTTGATCTTATTAATTATTGTTATTTTTGTTATTATAGGCGGTATTGTAGCATTTAACTTGCCTGTCACTGTAACGACTGAAGAAATAAAGAAACCTAGGATAAATATAACACCTGTAGATGCTGCTAAACAGTTTAATGCCCAAAATGCCATTGATTTTTCCACCAGAATTTGTGAATTAGGTCCCAGATATGGTGGTAATGATGCTGAGCTAAAAGCTGCCGAGATGTTCGAAGCAGAACTAAAAAAATATAATATCAGCACCACCAAAGAAAAAGTGGATCTGGGAAAAGGTAGATACACCTACAACGTTATTGGAAAAATAGAGGGAACCACCGACCCCGACAGGTACATCATAATAGGTTCACATATAGACTCACCAGAGAATGCTGTGGGGGCCAACGATGGAGCTTCTGGACAGGGAATACAGGTTGAAATGGCCCGAATACTCGCAAACGCTAACACTAATAAAACAATACTGATTGTGGGTTTTGGAGCAGAGATGTTATGGTTCAAAGGTTCAGAGGCCTTCGTAAATCAGCACCCTGACATTTTAAACAATTGCGATGCTATGATGGACCTTAATGTGGTGGGATCCGGGGAAAATGTGGCCCCCATTGCTAAAAGTGATTTACCCGAATCTGTAATAGCAGATCCAAAACTGCTTGACCTTCTGCAGGCCTGTGCCGATGAATTGGGAAATCCTCTTATAGTCAGTGAGGATGCCTACCCCAGCGATACCTATTACTTCTACAAATACAATGAAACCAAAGTACCAGTGGTTCAGATTGAAAGCAGACCATTTAAAGTCCCAGCCTGGAGCACTGAGAACACACCAGATACATTGGACCCCGATGATATGAATAGAGTTGGGCAGACCCTAATTATGGCAACTCTGAAGTTGAGTAACTTTGGATTTTAAAAAAGGAGTATTTCAAAAAAATTTATTTATATCAAAAAAATATTTAATTTTTTATTTTTCCATTCGATTGATGGTGTTTTATTCCAGTTCTTCATGCCAGGCGAAACCTTTGCCTACTAACTGCATCATAATGGTTACTACAACGAATCCGCCAATTATTACACCTAAAATAACGTAAGCACTTATACTTCCAAAATCCATAATTATCACCTGATTAATCTAACTTTTCTTAATATATTTTCTTGGTTTATAAGATTTTATATTTAAAATTGTATTTTTCAATTGAATAATTAAATAGAAATATTTTTTAAAGTTATAAATACTGGTCTAAAGTATCAGTTCGATTTTTATCTGCCTCAATAACCTTTATATCATCTTCTGATGGATTTAACAAAATTTTACCATAATTGCCTCCGCCGCCAGGACGTATTAGAAGAGTGTTATCCCGGAATGCTTCAATCACTGGTGTTAACTGTGGGTCAACTTTTTCTATTTCATCAAGTGGGACATGTATTAACACCAGTATTTCATTTCCAAATTTCTCAACTAAAGATTTCCATATCTTCTGAACAAAGACAGTGGTAACTCCTTTACCATATATCAAACTTAATATTTCAGCAAGAGGCAGTATACGTGTGTAAGGTGGCCTGTGTGGTGGATGATGAGGTTTACTCCAGTTTGATAATTCATTTATCCGATAATCCACACCTTTTTTAATAATGCCACCACAGGGGCATCTCATCTTATGACTAAGAGCATCTTCCACTGAAAAGATGCGGTAACATTTGGAACAGGCAGTTTTATGATACTTACCCAGTCTGGGATCAAATCCAAAGTTCGCTGTGATCTTATGATGCAAAATTGAATTTGCCAGATGATTAAAAGTTAGATCTTTAACTTCTATTTCGTTGAACTCTCTCCCTAAACGATGCGGCCAGGGTGAATGAGCATCTGAATTTGTCAAAAAGGAAATATCCTGCAGTTCTTTTATATGATCCGCCATATCAGTATCAGCTGAAAGTCCCAACTCCAGAAAATCTGGTTTCTTAGGATAACAGTCCATTATACTATCATAAGATTTGTATATGCTTGTCCATGGGGTGAAAGCATGAGAAGGACCAACCAAACACCCGTTTGCATGAGCCAGGTCCATTATCTCTGCTCCATCCATTCGGATCTTGGGTCTTCCATCTGAATCCAAATTACCCTTTAACGACTCCCGCAAATTATGAGCTGAGTCAAAAGATGGTAAAAGTATCAGATGGTGCACTCTTTTTCTATCCTCAACCTCTACTGTTAAAAGGAATTTAACG
>JAJRAE010000102.1 GCA_028682985.1 Methanobacterium sp. | reverse complement strand
CTGTGAATATGGTGGGGCCGCTGGTCTGCTGTATCTGTATAATCTCCCCTACCAGTCTCACGGTTTTACCCATTGATTTAGTGGTGATATCACCTATAGGGGTGCGTGCGAAATTCCTTTTGATCTTAACCAATTCATAGCCGTCTTTTATCCGGGAGGAGGTGATCTCCAACTCCCCTCTTTTCTGTTTAATACCGGTAACCATTACTACAATATCATCTCCTTTATTCATGGAAGGTGAGCTGATGCGTAATAGTCCATAGAGATTTTTACTGAGGCTTACAAAAACACCATAGTTTTCCACCCGGCTGACGGTTCCTTTATAGTTTTCACCCAGCTCCACATCATCTACTTCTGCGCTTGCTGGTAAAACATACACCTTGTTCTTTTCCCGGCAGTCAGGACAGTAATCACCAGATTTTATTTTTTTACCACATTTTCTGCACTGGTATATCTCTCCTTCACCAGAACAATCAATGCAGACTTCCCGGACTTCAATTTCCCCTTTCCCATTACAGTTACTGCATGGTACTTCCTGATCCTCATCCAGTTCAAAACGCTCCCTGGCCTGGCTGGATAAGCCTTTTGTATGATCTTTTAAGTTTAATTCACTTTTTACTCCGGTTCCATGGCAGCTCTCACATATCTTGTAGCTTATTACCTGGTAACCCTGTCCTTTACATTTTTTACAAATCAAATCAATTTCACCTGGATAAATTTTAATTTTTATAAATCATTGATAGTATTTCGAGGATTCTATTTTTAAAAATTTAAGAATTTAATATAAAAAGAATACCATATTTGTTATTCTATTTTAAAGATTTAAATAGGTATTTATAGTATTTTTATAGAGAAAATTTTAATTTTAAATAACAATAATTATTAGAGGAATTTGAATATTTTTATTTGTTAATTAAATTTTATAATGGAGAATATTGAAAAATAGAAGATTTATTTAAACTTATTTGGATTCTGTTTAACAATATCTTCCCGGTTCTTTTTATACACCAAGGACTTGTTCATGAATTCATTGGCGGCCCCTAGATGTACGTTAGCGCTGGATGTCTGGTTGTTCTGCAGCAGGTTTATAGCTGTTTGGAGTTCGGATGTAGCATTCAGCTTTGCCTGTATCTCTAGAAGTGCGTTCTGTATGTAATCTATATATATTCCATCGTTAAGATTCTTGGCAGATGTTAATGCAGTCTGGGCTGATGCCTGGGCCTGTGAATATTCATTATCAGCATTTTTATTATCTGTTAGGGCCTGGTTGAGTATCAATTTATTGGTGTTGGTTGCTGAAAGGTTGTAGTATTCATCACCTTTTTTAAGGTGGGAGTTAACTGATAGGGACATGTCATTTATGTTGGTTAGATCTGACTGAACACAACCGGATAGAAAAACGGTTCCCAGTATTACTGCTATAACTATAATCCTATTCATATTAAATCAACTTTAAAATGGGGTTTTAATTATGATTATAAATTTGATATAAATAATCTTTGGTAATTTTTAATAAAGAAAATAAATTAAAAGGGAGAGTTGATCTTCTATGCTTTCCACAATCCATGGATGCTACAGTACTCCCTGAGCTGTATCTGGCTTATATCAGCTATTTTTACATCAAATTCAGCTTCTGGTTTATCCCCAGGTTTAAGAACTTTTCGATAAACCTTATTATTAGCAATCATTTCTACCCATTCGATGCAATGGTTATCTTCCATGGGATGAGGTATGGATCCAACTTTAATTTTCACTCCATTGTCGGTTTCCTCTATAACTGGTAAATGTTTTTCTGGTCCTGTGCCCTCTTCCCTCTCTATAAGTAATTCCATGGGATTTTCACAGCATGTCAGCTTTCCAGTTCCTATATGAAGCACTTCCACCATGTTACCACAGATGTTACAGCGGTAAATCTGTTTCTTTTCCGTCATGAGGCCTCCATAAATCCTGAAGTTTTATTTTAATACTCTTCCCTTAACAGTTTAAAGTACTTGGTGGGGTGATCGCAGGCTGGGCATTTTTCTGGTGGTTCCTGTCCTTTGTAGGTGTATCCACATTTAACGCAGATCCATATGTCTTCCTGTTCCTTCTTAAACATTGTGCCTGCTTCCAATTGTTCTAGTAATTTCAGGTAACGGGCTTCATGATGTTCTTCTGCATGAGCAATGGCCCAAAGACGGTCGGATATGTCTATTAATCCTTCTTCTTCAGCGGCATCTGCAAATTCAGGATACATTTCATCATATTCATAATGCTCACCTTTTATAGCGTCTTTAATATTTGTAAACGTATCTCCCAGAACCAGACTGGAATCGGCGGTGTCCAGGTGGATTTCATCCTGATCTTCCTTTTCCATCTTCTTTTTAAGGTCCTGAATCATCCTAAATAGCCATTTTGCATGCTGCTGTTCATTATCAGCGGTTTCGATAAAGATTTCAGCTATCTGGGGGTAGCCATCTTTGGCTGCCTGTTTGGAATATAATGTATACCTATTTCTGGCCTGACTTTCTCCGATAAAAGCTTTGGTTAAATTTTCTAGGGTTTTTTGCATAACTTCACCTCAACTTAAATATAATAGATTATAATTTAATTAATGTGATGTTTTAATTTATAATTTTGCTTTTTCATTAAATCATAGCTCATATCCTCTAAAAAAGGATTAAATTGGTTAATAGGTTGAAAATGCAATAATTAAAAAAATTTTATATATTAAAACGGTCAAATAATTACTAATCAAACAATAATATAGCAGTAATGTGGAGGAGATTGGTATCAAAAAAAGGGGAAAAATATTTCTTATCACCTTAATTCTAGGTGTTATAATTATTTTAAATTGCGGTTTTGCTGTATCAGCATCAGTTAATACATCTAATTTGGAAGGATCAGATCAGCTCACAACGGATACAACCACTAACTATGCAGAGGGTTCTAATTCTACCAAAACCATAAAGGTTTTAATATACAGTGGAAGTTATGCTGCTTACAGCTGTGTTAACGGTATTAAAACTTCTCTGAATCTGGCTAATATCAATAATCTGGTGCCTGGATACAATTTTACCTATGCCACATCCACAGTAATCAACTCAGCCACACTTTCTGGCTATGATGTTCTGGCCATGCCTGGGGGAAGTTCAGGTTATGATTACCTGCACAGCAGCGGTATCAGTGGTACTGCCATTAAAAACTTCATTGCCAGCGGTAAAGGATATGTGGGTATATGTGCTGGAGCATACTCTGGTTCCTATAGGGTTTATGATTATTACTATGGTTGGGGAGTAGCACCCAATGTTAACTGCACCCATCCCAACCATGAAGGCAATCTTAAGGTACAAATTACCTCTTATGGAGAGCAGATACTGGGAACTACCGGAACAGTGACTATGGTCCATTACAATGGTCCTGCCATGAAAACCAGTGGCAACGCCATAGTATTTGCCACCTACGCTGATGATATCATCAACTCCAAGGGAATGGGAGCAATAGTAGGGGACTTCTATGGTAAAGGCAGAACTGTTCTCTGTGGACCTCACCCTGAGCTCGATCCCCAACTTCCGGGTATTGTGGCCAATATGTTTGCCTGGGCAGCAAATTCCACCATAAATCCTGATCCTGAACCTACGGTTAATGTGACTTTATCTCAGGTGGCCAGTGCCGCAGCTACAGTTAAATCCTATTATGATAAAAATAAAGTTCTTCCAAGCAGTGTAAATATAAATGGGAATCAGATCTCGATGGCTCAGTTTGCATTTCTCCTGGCCAAGGGCATAATCAACATAAACAACAGCTACACATCAAGCATAACAGTTAAAGATGTTAAGAATGCTTCCGCACCATCCGGAACTTATAAATCAGGCACCTTACAGAAATCAACATTCATAAATATGGCAAACAGTCTAGTTAAATTTGTAAACAACTATGGAAGAGCACCCAACTATCAAACCACTTCTTTAGGGAAAATATCCTTCAATAAGCTTGTTTACATGTACAGCAAGATTATGAGCTTCTATAAGACAAATAAGAGACTTCCTAACTTTGTTTCAATATAAATAAATTAATTTTATATTTTTATTTTTTAAAATAAAAAAAAGAAACTTTATTATTTGAAATAAAATAATAGATTAATGATGGGCGGGAATTTTTATTTTTGCTATTACCAAGACAAATCCTAGCAAAAAATCCGCCCGCCTATCAACCCTAATATTATTAAGATATTTAGTTCTTCTTTTTCACACTTAAATTAATTTTAAAATCAAATCTGTGAATTTAATCACTAAATCTAATTAAAAAGGAAGAATAAATTTATTTTGAAAATTTAATTTATTGAAAATAAACTAAAGTTTGATTAATGTTTATTGTTGCATTTCAGGTATAGTAAAATAGAAAGTGGAGCCTTTTCCCAGTTCTGATTCCACCCATATATTTCCTCTATGACGTTCAACAATTCTCTTGGTTATAGCCAGCCCTATTCCTGTTCCTTCATATTCGTCCTGGGTATGTAACCTCCGGAAGATCTGGAAAACCTGTCCAAAGTACTGGGGTTCTATACCAATCCCGTTATCTTCAATGGAGAAAAGCCAGTAGCCCTGTTCTTTATGGGCTGATATGTTAACTTTGGGTGTTTCTTCTCCCCGGTATTTTAGGGAGTTTGCAATTATGTTCTGGAAAATCCGCAGTATCTGGGAATAATCCCCCACAATTTCTGGGAGAGTGTCGCAGGTTATCTGGGCATTAGTTTCTTCAATATCCAGTTCCAGATTAAACATGACCTCACCTAATAACTCTTTTAAATCTATTTCTGTAAAATCAGCAGTCTTACTGGTAACCCTGGAAAAGGCCAATAAATCATTTATTAGAACCTGCATACGTTTGGCACCGTCTACAGCAAAATTTATATATTCACGGGCTTCATCATCCAGTTCATCTTTATACTTTTTCTCCAGTAGCTGGGTGAAGCTTGAAACCATTCTTAAAGGTTCCTGTAAGTCATGAGAGGCTACATATGCGAACTGTTCCAGTTCCGCGTTAGACCTTTTCAGTTCTTCCAGAGTTTCTTTAAGTTCTTTCTGCGTTTTTAGAACTTCCTCATGATGTTTCTGTTCACTGAGATCTGTGATAACAACATATGCGCCTTCTAAATCAGGTAATGTTTTAATTGAAATTAGTACATGGATTATAGAATCATTCTTAGTTTCAATCCTTAATTCTCCCTGGCCTATGGTTTTAAGCCCATTATTCAAAATAAAATTAAATAATTTGACATCATCAGGGTGGATGAAGTCCTTAAGCTTCCTTCCTGTCACCTGTTCCATTGAGATGCCCAATAGTTTAGATAATCGGGCGTTGCTGTAATAGATAGTACTGTCCTGAGTTATGGTGGCTACTCCCTGCCACATCTCTTCCACAAGAATACGGTAAAGTCGATCCGCACCATCCATTGTGTAAATTTGTGATACCTTATTCGGGTCTTCCACTACTATGGCGTCTATTTCTCCGGAATGGATAGCTCGCAAAGTCTCTTCAGCATCATGCAGCTTTGCTTGTAGCTCTTCTATCTCTTCTTCCAGTTCGATCCTTGTTTTAGAAGCTCTATCATCCCGTATTAAAATCACCTATTTTGGATTATTTTTCCCTATCAGATCGAATATCCAATCCTATAAGCAGCTTCTTCTTATCAGATAGATCTCCTACAAACCTCCTGATTGGTGGGGGTAATTCCTTTATTAATGTAGGAGCGGCTACTATCTGGCCTTCCTTGGCAAATATAGGCTGTTGATAAATATCTATGATCTCCAGTTCATATTTACCTTCCATCTTCTCGTCACATACTTTTCTTAAATTATCAATAGCCTTAATTGATTTGGGATTGATACCAGCCACGAAAAGTCTTAATACGTATTTTTCATCTTCTTTTTTATTTTCTATTGCTTCTTCAAATTCATTTATTTTATTTTCTCTTTCCATTATGATGGTCTCTCCCTGTATCCTTCTATACTTAAAGTGTTTTTTAAGGAATTACTGAAATTAACAGGAAATTACTTCTAATCCCACTAATACCTTTTCTTCATTAGCCAGTGTACCTATGATTTTCTTAACTGGTTCAGGAAGTTTTCTTACCAGTGTAGGAATGGCCAGAATATTATCTTTCTTTGCCAGTTCTGGGTTCTCTGTTAGATCAATCACTTCTATGGTGTATCTGCCATCGAGATGTTTCTCACAGATTTCTTTAAGATTCATGAAGGCTTCTAATGATTTAGGGGTTTGACCAGCCACATATAGTCTTAAATTCCATACGGTATTAACTGATGATTGATCACTATTCATACCTATTTGCTCCTGTCTGCTGATCGCATTTGAGCCATAACTTTTCGGTTTTCTTCTATTGTTTTTTCCTTCAATTTTTCTTTTGAAATCCATTTCTGAAATTCATGTTCTGCAGTTTCATATTTAATTTTAAGTTCTGTTATTTTAGCCCCCATAATCTCCTTTTTATGTTTTAATTCCCGCTCTTTTTGTTCAATTTCATCCTGAAGTGCCATTTTTTCTGCTTTCTCCCGGGCTATCTGGGAAATCCTGGCAGATCCAGTTAACATTCCCTGAGGACCTATATACACATCTACCAGTTCGATTCCATCGTCCGTAAGCTGGAATTCTCTGATCTGGTTGGAATGAGCCAGTCCTCTTGTTTTCAGTATATCTATGGTGCGGTTTCGTTCGCCATTTACCTCAACTGCTTTCAGATCTATCCAGCTGTCCACGAGTGAGGATATTCCAATTTCCGTTTCTATATGGCCCATGCTAACCAGTGATGTGGATAGGACGGTCATTTGTTTACTTTTCATGAAGTCCAGGAGTCGGGTCATTATAGATTTAACTTCATCTGCTGTTCCTATGGTTAGTAGATTGGATATGGGGTCTAATACTACTATTTTAGGTTGGAACTGATTTACCAGATTGTAGATATTAACCAGATGAGCTTCCAGCCCAT
>JAJRAE010000179.1 GCA_028682985.1 Methanobacterium sp. | reverse complement strand
TCCAGTTTAAAGTATCCTCCTGGAGCAAAATATCCGGTTATAGTGTAAGGGCTTTGATCGATTTTCTGTGATTCTAAAGCAGGAGGAACTAAAACAGACCAGTATAATGGTATTCCTATAAGAATACCCATGCATATTACGAATATGATTAAGGATCTTAGATTATCAATTTTCAAATATTTGTTGTGTATTTTATCCAGTTTCATTTTATTTTAGTCCATTTGTGTTTAAAAAAACGGATCTATTTCATTTGTTTATGTCCCTTAATCAGATAATAAATTTTCGATAAAATGGTTAAATGGAAATTTTTTAAATAAATAGACACTTTCTAATCTACTATTATTTACAAATATAATTAATGCATACCATTTCTTTGAACATAAACCTTATGGGTTATAAATTATTAATAAAATATGTGGTGATTTTATGGTGATGAATGAAGATATGATGGATGCCATAGAGAAGGATAATGTAGTTTTCTTATCCACCTGCGCTGATGACATACCTAACGTGGTTCCTATTGGATTTGCCAGGCCAATAGACTCAGAAACAATACTCCTTGTGGATAACTACATGAAGAAAACCCGAGAAAACCTGAATAAAAACCCGCATGCCTCACTGGTAGTTCGAGATGCTTCTAAATGCCCCTACCAGTTTAAAGGAACCGTGGAAATTTATACATCCGGAGAATTCTTTGATGATGCAGTGGATTGGGCAACCAGTGTCATGAGCAAACTCTCCCCCAAAGCAGCCATAATATTTAAAGTAAAAGAGATATACTCTGTACAGCCCGGTCCTGATGCAGGGAATTTGGTTGATTAAAAAGCTGATGGAAATAATTGAATAACATATTTCCCTATTTTTTATTTTTAATAATTTAAAATCTAAATAAATTGCAAATTTATCGGAGAATTTTAATGTCTTACAAAGTAGCAGTTGCCAGCAGTGATGGAAAATTCGTTAACCAGCATTTTGGAATGGCCCAGCAATTCCTGATATTTGAAATAGATGATGCAGGGGAATATAAATTCATTGAGCTTAGAGAGAATGTCCCCGCCTGTGATGTGGAGGGACATACCGAAGATGCCATGAGCAGAAGCATCCAACTTATATCGGATTGTAAAATAGTAATAGCCAGTCAGATAGGACCTGGTGCCGTTGATATTTTACTTAAAAATAATATCGAACCCTACATAGCCCCTACTTTTATAGATGAGGCATTAAAAAAGTTGGCTTCAATGAATACGAGTAAATAAGCTTTAATATATTTGAGTTATGACTATAGGATAATATTGAATCAGCGATAACATGCACATAATTACACTCTCCCATGATATCTACCATCATTCTCCAGTTCATCCTGCTTTAAAGCCTCCTGAAATAAAGCAGAAAACCTTTATATCTAGAGGAGATGGGTACAACAGCTTCATTCTTAACATTGAAAACCACTCATGTACCCATGTGGATGCTCCAGCCCATTTCCTGGAAGATGGAAAGAAAATATCAGATTATAAAATGGAAGAACTAGTTTTCCTAAATCCTAAAATTATAGATGTGCCTAAAGGTAAAGAAGAACTGGTATTATTAGATGATATCCAGAAGTTCGATCTGGATAATATTGATGCTTTATTTATTAAAACAGGATTTGAAAGCTTCCGTTATGATAATTCTGATGAATATATAAATAAGAACCCAAGTGTTTCATCTGAAGTTGTGGATTATATCAGAAGGTGTTATCCTAAAATCCGCTGTTTGGGTGTGGATATTATTTCAATATCCAGTTCTAAATATCCTGAAATTGGAAGAGAAGCACATATTAATGCATTTAAGGCAAATAATAATTTTGGAGAACCTTTGCTTCTTCTTGAGGATATGAAATTAGCCCATATTAAAAATGATCGACTTAATAAAGTCATAATCATCCCCTGGCAGATAATTGATGTGGACAGCGCTCCTTGCACTGTTCTTGCTGAAATAATTGATTAACGATATTATTTTATTAAAAATACGCCTTAAAATTTTTATTTTATACTTTACATAATAATACTAAGGAAATAATTAAAGCTCTATTTAAAATCGTAAACTTTATAACCAATCACAAAATATAACAATTGTTATATAACTATAGTTATAAATAATAGTTTAGTAAATAAATATGAAGGAGAGAAAAATATGGTAAAAATACCTGAACTCAAAAGAGGAATTGCAAAAGATTCCACAGAACTTATAGGTAATACTCCTCTAGTCAGACTAAACAGAATAGCTGAAGGAGTAAATGCAGACATAATAGCAAAACTGGAATCTTTTAATCCAATAGGTAGTGTAAAGGACAGAATTGGAGTGGCCCTTATAGAAGCTGGTGAAGAGGCAGGTGTAATAAACAAAGATTCTATTTTAGTAGAACCTACCAGTGGAAATACTGGAATAGCACTGGCATTTGTAGCAGCTGCCAGAGGATACAGGTTAATACTAACCATTCCAGACACCATGTCAATTGAAAGAAGGAAACTATTAGCAGCCTTTGGTGCTGAGATTGTACTGACCCCCGGCGCAAATGGGATGCCTGGTGCAGTAGCAAAAGCTGAAGAACTAGCTCAAGAAATACCCAACGCAGTACTGCCACAGCAGTTTAAGAACCCAGCAAACCCTAAAATACACAGAGAAACCACTGCAGAAGAAATCTGGAGAGATACCGATGGCCAGGTGGATATTTTAGTAGCAGGAGTAGGTACCGGCGGAACTATCACTGGAGTGTCAGAGGTAATCAAGCAGAGAAAGCCTGAATTCAAGGCAATAGCTGTTGAACCTATAACATCACCTGTTTTATCTGGAGGAGAAAAAGGACCTCACAAAATACAAGGTATAGGTCCTGGATTTGTTCCAGATGTTTATCGGGCAGATTTAATTGATGAAGTATTCAGAGTTGCAGATGATGATGCAGGTAGAACACTGTTAAGACTGGCTAGAGAAGAAGGAATATTGGCAGGTATATCCTCTGGAGCAGCAACTTATGCAGCTCTTGAAATAGGAAGAAGACCAGAAAATGAAGGTAAACAGATAGTAGTGGTATTACCAGATACAGGAGAAAGATATCTGAGTGTAGATTGGGTCTTCCAGGAAATTTACAAAAACTATGAAGATTCTATTCCACAAATATAAATAGAATTAAATATTTTTGATGCATAATGCAGAAAAAAATATTCGTTATAAAGGCAAAAAAATATTTAAACGGAGATTAAACATGTTTGAAAGGTTAAAAGAAGATATACAAACAGTTAAGGCCAGAGATCCCGCTGCAAAAAGCTCACTAGAAATATTCTTCCTTTACCCTGGATTACATGCTGTCTGGTTCCATCGACTAGCTAACTGGTTCTGGAACCGTAACCACCTCTTCACCGGGAGATTCTTCTCCAGCTTGGGACGCCTGCTCACCGGGATAGAAATACACCCCGGAGCCACCCTGGGAAAAAGAGTTTTCATTGACCATGGAATGGGCGTAGTGATCGGTGAGACAGCAGAAGTGGGAGAGGATGTTCTCATCTACCAGGGAGTGGTACTGGGCGGTACAAGCCTCGAAAAAGTGAAAAGACACCCCACCATTGGTAATGGGGTGGTAATTGGCTCAGGAGCTAAAATAATAGGCAATATAGAAATAGGAAACTGCTCCAAAGTAGGTGCCGGATCAGTGGTTTTAAAATCAGTACCAGATGGCTCCACAGTAGTGGGAATACCGGGAAGGGTGGTCCAGGAAGTGCGTAAATGCGCCATTGACTTAGATCATGGTAATCTTCCCGACCCGGTGGCTGAAGCCATAAGACTGCTTCTGGATAGGCAGGATGAGATGGAAAAACAGATACAAGAACTGGGTTTATCAGCTGATATTCTTAAAATGAACGGTCTTATGACCAGAAAATCAGAGATGGAAGAAATATTCGCTGAAGGAGCAGGAATATAAAACATATAATAAATTGAAATAAAGAGTAATTATCTTTTTATAGATTAAAATAATGAGTAAATATAATAAAGAAAATAAAATTATGAAAATTTAAAGATGTGGTAGAAAGTGCGACCTCCCTGTGAAATAGTTGTATGGTATGTAATCCCAACCATAAGATCCGAATTAGCTAAAGAACTGCTTAACTTGGGCATGAAGCAAAAACAGATATCTGAAGTTCTGGATATCACCCAACCCGCAGTTTCCCAATATATAAGTGATAAAAGGGGACATGGAATAAAATTTGAGCCAGAAGTGCAGAATATGATTAAGGACTTTGCCAAAGATCTGGTGGAAGGAAAAGCCTCCCAAATGGATATCATACCCAAGATGTGTGAAATATGTAAGAAAATAAAGGCAGAGGAAGTTATTTGCCAGATCCATAAAGATAAAGATAATATACCCATTAACTGTAATGCCTGCATGGGTTCAAATGTAGATACACCATAAAATGGGATAAAAACTATTTTAATCCAGTTATATCATATCCTATTTATAAATTCTATTTTCAGGTTTTTGTAAGTTGGTTAAATTTTAAATCTGTATAACTACAATTTCTATATATATACTCAAATTTTTGTAAATATTTGCAGTCTAATTTTATAAATAAACTCATAATAAACAGTATATTTAAATATAATAGGGTATTAAATTATAACTAGGTGATTAATATGGGTGAATTACCAATGGCTCCCGTAGGGAGATTAATAAAAAATGCAGGTGCACAGAGAGTAAGTATGGATGCTGAAGAAGCATTGGACAAAGCATTAGAACAATGGGCTGAAGATGTATCCATGCAGGCTGTTAAACTTGCAAAACACGCAGGAAGAAAAACAGTTAAAGCATCTGACATTGAAATGGCAGTAAAAGATATGAAATAATTTCCATATTTTTATTTTTTTTTCTTTTAACAAAATATAACATCTAGAATTTCCTCATTTTAATTAAAAATATAAATTTTACTTTACTGAATTATTAGATTTTTGTTTAATTTACAGGGTTATATTTATGTGTGCTATCTGCGGAATACAGGCTACAGAAGTCTCCGAAAATCTAAATATAATGTTAAAGACATTGAAACACCGGGGTCCGGATGGATGTGGTGTTTATGTTGATGGTGAAGTTTCCTACGGTGATGTTGATAAAATACAGATACCAGAAGGAAGTTTTGGTCTGGGACACAACCTGCTTTCCATTGTGGGTTCTGAGGTTTCGCAGCCCATGTTAAATGAAAGATTTATAGTTGTATGCAACGGTG
>JAJRAE010000078.1 GCA_028682985.1 Methanobacterium sp. | reverse complement strand
GCAGTACTGGCACTGGGATTCACGGCAATGGTGGCCCAGTTAGGTTATCTGACTAATTCTAATATGGATTATATTATAGGGTTAACTATAGGGATATTAACCGCATTCTTTTCTAAATTTATACTGGAGAAAATTCTACCTCGACCAGCGATACCTGATGATACATCTGAAATAAATGAACCAGTAGAAAAGCCTCCTGAGGAATCTGAACCTTCAGAAAATCTCCATAAAAAATCATCTTCTACAGAGAAATCTCAAAAAAAGAAAACTTCAGAAAAGCCATCTGAGGAATCTGGAGAAAAATCTGAAAATACTAAACCTGATAAATCCTCTAAATCCCTGGAGGAATCACATGGATGAACTAATTGGAATATTTATAGCCGCAGTAATCTCCTGGCTTAATTTTGTGTTAATAGACACCTGGATGGGTCTACCTGAAAAACCCGGAGTTAAGGGAGCGGATGTAATAGGAAGAGACATTAAAAAACGAGGGGGCGACCTTGCAGGTGGATTTTTCCAGGGCAACATAGTTTGCTCACCTGATGCATCCGCAGGGACTTTACTAGCCTCTGTGGGCTGTTTTGCAATAGGAACTCCTGAAGGGGGGTTAATTGCAGCCGCATTGGTTTATTTTGGCAACCGACTTTGTGCTGATCCTGGTTATGCCGGGACTACAGGGGCGTTAACCATCACCGTTATAATAGCCGCAGCATCATACATCGGTTTAACTCCTGCTATGTTCGTTGTAGGGATGTTAATAGCCATCTTCACAATTCAAGGATTATATCATCCTGGATCATCAAAGTTACTTGGTAAAATCGCTCAAAAAATGGGTAGATACACCAAAATACAGTAGAATTAGAGGATTAAGCATGTTAATGGAAATAGCTGGCATAATAGTTGTCCTGATGGCGCTGAGAACATTAATCTCACAGGATCGTTCCGAGAGAATGTTATATTTAAATGCTATGAGTTTTGGAATCGCTGCTTTAATCGCCCTATATATTGGGACATCTTTCGGGGCAATCATCGCTATAACCTACTTTGTGGCGTCCACCATAAGTTCAAACGCCATAGCCTACTCTATTGGTAGAGTGAAAAATGAAATTATACTGGATGACTAAAAAATTTTATTTTAATAGAAATATAAATGAAGTTAGGTAATATTCGAATAACAATGTGGTGAATCAATGCCAATATTAGACTTTATTAATATAACCTATGTTTCAGCTGCAGTGCTCATAATCGGCTCTATCGGAATCATAGCACTCCCCAAGCCAATTGATAAGGTGATAATGTTTACTTTGCTTCAGGGCGGCTTTCTGGGTATGGTGGCAGCAGCTAAATATCTGGATGTGGCCATGGCAGTTGCACTTTTCGACCCTATTTCCACTGTTATATTATTAATCGGAATAACCAAACTGGATGAAATAAGAAAGAAAAAACAGAAACAACAATCCCAGGAGGAAGGGATCCTTGCTTGATGTTTATGTATGGTTTTACACTGGTGTACTACTCGTAATTATCGGCAGTATAGGAACAGTAGCCGGTCCGGGAGTAAGGGATCCATTAGTCAGGACTCTTAACACTGAAATACCCGCTATTGGTGTTTCTTTAATATTTCTAACCTACAATCACACCATCGCTTTGTTAACTTTTATTGGGGCCACAGCTATTATAACCATGATTCTTTTACGGGCCATCGTAAGGTTAGAAGAAATGGGGGCGGAACTTTGAGATTAGGCCGTATCTGGAATAAATTAGCCACACCAAAAAGAATTCCCCGGGTATTTTCGGTTATCCTTGCTATTGTTCTACTGGCAGGGTTCATTGTTCCATTAACCTATAATGATCAACAATTATATCCCCGGCCCGCACCCCAACTTCAGATCAGTGAACAGGACCCCCTCGCACCCTACGACCGTGGAGGTGTGCCATTAAAAGAGCCGGGAATAGTTAAGGCACAGTACCCACAATACGCCCCAATGGAAGGAATGGTTACCGGATATCTATCACCCATCGCAATATTGGTGGGAAATACTACCCTATATTTTGGAACATCTATTTACTCCTCACCGGGGGGGTTAATAGATGAGATACTCTACTACAGTCGGGGTTTTGACACGGTACTGGAATCAACTATCCTAATGATGGCATTTGTCATCGCGTCCTGGGTGGCGCTGCACTTCACCATGAGAAGGAGGGAAGACTAAGTGTCAGCATCAGTACTGGTTCCCAATGTGGTTTCACCAGTAGTAGTGTCCTTATATCTTCCAGCTATATTTACAGGTTTATTTGCTGGTCTTATTGGATTACTAGCCATCACATATCAGAAAAATGATTTACACACCCTAATTCTCACCGATATTGTGGGTGTGGCGATGCTAATTATAGTGGCGGCCGTGGGAACTGATTTGGCGGAATCTCTAATACTTCCCGGGCTGGTGGTGGAGCTTGCTGAAATACTGGCAATTTCAGAGATACTTATGAGCCGGGAGATGAGAAAACTGGGTAAAACCGTGGAACTAGTACCTCTGCCTTTGAATTTAGATATGGAAATATTGGACACAGCACCAACCTTTATAGCCATATTATTGATAGCTTACGGGGCATTTCTAAGCGGATTTACCGGCGGGGCAATTGCAGGGGGAGGTATACTCTTCTATGTGCTTTCTAAGATGACCCGGGGAGTACCCTTCAATATATGGGAAGGCGTTGCCGGGGTATCTGGAATTGCCTGGTGTCTGTGGCTAATTGGATTCATATTATTCTTTATTGCCCCTGATTACTGGTTGCTTGCTCTTTTCCTGGCTGCATTTGGAATATTTATAAAGGTAACCTTTAAAGTAGGACTGATTGGTGTTCTTGGTCGAGAAGAATTTAAGAAGGATAAGGAGTAATATAAATGGATTTTACAACATTAGGTGGTCAATTTTTAGGTACTATTCCCTTAGGGGATATCGTTCTATACTTCACCACTTTTAATCTGTTTATGTTTGTCTCTGCCCTGGTTTTCACCGCCATCATTGCAATGAGCAAAACAGAAAGCCAGATAGAGGCTGATTTTGGAACTTTGAAGGATAAAGAAAAAAAGGTAAGTAAAGCAGAATTTAAGATACGCAGATTCCTGGCCATAATATGTGGATTGGCCACAGCGGGAGCCATGATAACTGGAGATGTCTTTGATTACACCCTTTTTGTGGCTTTAATTGGTATAGTGAACATTGGTATTGTTGCAGCAGTAAAAGAGATAGATGTATTGGAGGCGGCATTTCAGTACGGGATAATTGCCATGATAGCAAGTCTACCGCTTTTTGCCGGAGCTGCATTTATATTGGCATCGTCAGGGACCATCAGCTTGCTGGAGATAATTAATATACCAACCACCACAATGATGTTTTTCGGCTCCATACTGCTATTCATTGGTGTAGCAGGGGAAACCGGTGTGGCACCATTCTTCGCTACTAAAGCAGAGCTTTTCAGAACGGCAGGATCTCCATTTCTGGTTATTATACATTTAAGTTCCCTGCTAATAATAGTGAGGACCATAGAAATCTTATTAATAATTAATAAGCCATTTTAAATAATGTTTATAAATTTGAAGAAGAATGATTAACAAAAGTTTTATTTAAAAAATTTCTTCAGGTGATTAATGGATGGATAAATTAAAAAACATAGGCTGGCTATTATTTATAATTTCAGTGGTAGCTATATCATACGCCTTAATATTGAATCCAGCAAGCTGGATTGTTTACACAATTTCCCTGGTATTCATACCATTGGCTATAATATCTCTGGGATTATTCTCCATGGCCCGGGGAAGGAAGGAAGATGAAGAAGGTAAAAGAAAAGAACCATTCATTGGATATTAATAAAATTCTTTAGATTGGCTATTAGTAAAATTAAAACACAAATCACATTTCTCCTTCTGGTGAAAATCAAAATGAACTTAATGGCAAATATTCTGTTAAACGTGCTGGCAGCATTCCTAGTGGGCAGCGTACTCTTTGGACTGCAAAGAAAGATAATTGCCCGTATCCAGATGAGGCCGGGACCACCTATAATCCAGCATTTACTGCACACCTTCAAATTCTTCATTAAGGAAACTGTATTTCCCAAAACAGCAGCCATGCCATTTTATATAGTAATAACCATAATACTTTGCGCAATATGGGTTGCTGCGGTTATTGTCGGTCCAGTAACTGAGGGATCCCTACTAATACTGTTTGCCATTTTTGCGATCCATAAAATAGTGGAGCATAACGCAGGATCTTCATCAGGCTCCCCATACGGTAAGCTTAGCTGTGTCAGGGCTGTTTTTTCAGCGGCTGCGGAGGTTCCTCTATTTGCCGTGCTCTTAATAATTTACCTGCAAACAGGGACCATGAACCTCAGCGATATCATTGCCTATCAGGATAGTAATGGGGCTCTTCTATTCAGCATACCGCTGGCAGCCATGATGTTTTTCGTTCTGATACTTTCCAAAGCATACTACTACTCCCCATTAAATATTACAATGGGAAAAGACCTGGTAAGCGGATTTGAAACCGAACACTTCGGCATGCTCCGAGGATTTATGATGATCTCAGAATCCATAGCATGGTATATGCTGCTATGGATATTCTTAACTGTATTTATCGGCGGCCTAACCCCCATCGGCTACATAGTAGGAATGGTAGTTATCACGGGACTGATTTCCTTAATAGATGCAACCACACCCATACTAAACCCCAACCACTCAGTAATGACCCAGGTAACCCTAGCCTTTATAGGAATAGTGGGGTCAATTATACTGATATTCTATCTTTAAATAGATTCAAACAGGAGAAACAGGAAAATGAAAAACAAAGAAAAGGATACCTTGCTATTAATGGCTTTAGCCGTCTTTGGAACAGTATTGGCCAGTAGCTTAGCCAGTTATCTCCAAGTAATAGTAGTTTTACCGTTGACCATAGCGGTTTTCCTGGTGATGATCCTTACCTGGTTCTTGTATAAAAAAAAGGTCATCCACTGGTCAGAAAAACTGGAAACTCTGGCCATGATAATCGTACTCGTATCCCTAATCTTATCCTTTATATATCTTTTCAGACCATCCTAAGGTGTTAAAAAAATGGACATTCAAATTATCTATTTAATCTACGTACTTGCATTTGTATTAGGATCCATTATCGGTCTGATATTAAGCTACAAGAAATACACAGAACCATTTGTCAGGAAAAATATCGACATACCAGCATTAATCCTAGCCATTATAGGCTGGGTAATCACCATAAATTACGTAATATTAGAATCAATAGTTCCTTATTACATCACCATTACACTGGGAATATTTCTTATAGCCTTGGTACTGGGAATGAGGCCAGGTTACGGTAGATTCGAGACAATAATTGGTTTTGCAGTGGCCGGTATAATCTGGATAGCCATAG
>JAJRAE010000191.1 GCA_028682985.1 Methanobacterium sp. | reverse complement strand
TTATTAATAAAACTATCATTGCCCACGAACATTATATTGATCTGAATAATTTTAATATTAATGAACCGCTCAACAAGCGAAAAAAACAAATAGGTTATCTGGGACGCTTAAGTGAAGAAAAAGGGATAATGAATCTTATAAGAGCTATTCCTGCCATTCTTGAGAAAGATCCCGAGGTTTCTTTTCTGATTGTCGGAGACGGACCGCTTAAATCTGATATTGAAGCATTTATTAATAAATATAACCTGGAACACAAGGTTATTTTAGTCGGCAGGATACCTCATAATGAAATGGCAAAATATCTAAATGAGGTGAAATTAATCGTAATCCCATCTTATACTGAAGGGCTCCCGAATGTGATGTTGGAAGCTATGGCTTGTGGTACTCCCGTTTTGGCGACTCCCGTGGGAGGTATTCCTGACGTGGTTAGAGATGAGAAAACTGGTTTTATTATGGAAACAAATGTTGAGGAATGTCTGGCCAAACACTCTGTGAGAGCCATAAATCATCCTTGTTTGAACCAGATTGCTCTGAATGCCCGGGATTTAATCGAGAAAGAATTCTCATTTACCAAAGCCGTGGAAAGCTATGATCATATCCTGTCAGATTTAATAAAACATAATAAGGATCAATAATTTATAAATATTGTTAAATAAATGGTGATAAATAATAAATCAATTTATATTGATAAAATATTAATAATTATCGGGTTTATTTTTATCCTGTTAGCCCTGATCATTATTGCGGTTACGCCTCCAGCTTCAAAATACGAAATATCTGTTTATTGGGCTTGCCCAATATATTTCTGGTGGTTAATCATAGCCAGTATCATATTGGGAATTATCGTTTTGTTACAGAACGCATTTAGATCAGAGAAACTAACTCCAGGTTGGTTTTTTCTCGTATTCGCAATGATAATATTAAGCAATTTGATTATTATATTATTACCCGTATTAAGAGGTTATTACGTTACTGATATTTATGATGAATTAGGTCACTTAGGAATGATCCAGGATATTGCAGTCAATGGTCGTATAGGCCAAAGTAATTTTTACCCCATTCCTCATATATTAACGTTTATAATTACCTCGATCACGGATACCAATTATCTGCTAACGTATAAATTTATATTCCCTTTATTCTATATATTCTATATTTTAGGGATATTTCTTTTAGGGCGAGAGATATCTAATAATTCAGGCATTGTATTCTTAATAATAGCCTTCGCCGCACCTCCAATTTTTACTTATTTTAATTATCTTTTTCTACCTACCCAGATGTGCTTATATTTATTACCGATGATTTTATTTCTTTTATTAAAACATCTGGCAAGAACCAATATTAGCTATTCTTTATTGTTTTTCATCTTGCTATTGGTACTACCATTTCTACATCCCATGGGATCCTTGTTCATTGTTGGGATATTTATTATATTAGGTATTTCTTCATCAATATTTAATTGGCATCAGAGAAGGAACGAAGAATTATCCATCGCTAGAAAAATAAAATGGAGCACAATCGCTTCAATATCTATGATTTTGTTCATCGCATTTTTCACCTGGTTTTCAAAATTTGGTGATTTTAATTTTTATATCCAACAAATAACTGATTCGCTTAGCGGTAGCACGGGGCCTTCGGAAATTAATTTAATATTAGAAAGACAGCAACAAGATAATCCTTTTACTATTTTTCAGATCGCCAGGATGGTTTTCCTTAACTATGGACAGGATATTTTATTCGCTTTAATAGCCTCTTTAGCCTGCTTATGGGTATTGAAACAATTATTCTCTAAAAATGAATCTATCGAAGTAGGAGATATTTATTTTTCATTATTATTTTTAGTTTTCAGTATATTTTACGCTGCCACACTGGCAGCGAATTTTACCACCACAGGTCGGTCTATTCGGATATTCTGCTGGGCCTTAACAGCGGCGATTTTTCTTAACGGCATTGTATTTTTTAAATTCGTTAATCCATTTAATATGATTTTTAAGAATATTTGTATTGGCCTATTAGTAATTATTCTCAGTTTCTCAACCATTTTTGGGGTTTTTAATGTATTTCATTCCCCTTTAATCAGAGGTGCTAATATCCAGGCGACTGAAGCTAATATCGATGGGATGCAGTGGTTATTCATTAATAGAGATACCAACATTGATATTGCCAGCATCGATTCATTGAAATATCTGTCACCCCCTTATTTACTTTACGGATATGAAGCATCTCCTTATTTGTTAAATGAATTGGAAACAATCCCTGATTATTTTGGATATGACCAATATGATAGTATGATTGAAACAGTTAACCAGGATACTTATTTAGCCATAAATCAAAGAGATCGAGATTTAATTAAATTTGTGCCGGATTATGGAAATTATAGTATTGCCAATTTCGACCAAATTCAAAACGATCCGGGGGTAAAAAGGATATATTATAACGGGGACACCGAGATTATGGAGGTTTCATCTTCAGCAAATGGGCAATAAAGTGATTAATGTTTTCATTGGCGAGAATATCCCTAGTTTGAATAAGGGAGAAATGACGATTTTGGGAGGAATGCTGGAGAGTTTTAAAATTCTCGGTGACACTAAAATAAGTCTGTTGTCCGAAAACCCTGAGATTGATAAGTTACGTTATGAACCTGAAGTTAAAGTAATAGATGTAAAGAAATATCTTATTTTGAAGAGGACATTCAAACAACGTAACCTGCTCATCAAGGCTGTAGATTCCCTGCCTGTATTATCTTGGCATATATTATATTTAATATTTTTTAAAATTTTAGGAAAGA
>JAJRAE010000170.1 GCA_028682985.1 Methanobacterium sp. | reverse complement strand
TATCGTATCATGGCCGTCAGCCGTAAGGTGTTCCGTGACGTGGCTAATGATAAACGTAGCCTGTCCATGCTATTTTTAGCTCCCATCTTTGCCATGTGTGTCTTTGGAGTTGCCTTTAGTGGTGATGTGGAAAATGTCAATGTAATAATAGTAAATCAGGATCAGGGATTTACCGCTCCGCAGGGTGAGACCACTTACCTATCCCGGGAAATAATCAATAACCTGAACACCACAACCCTGAACATAGAGAACATGACCAGTGTGGATGAAGCACGGGAGAAGGTTGGAAATGGACAATCATCCGCAGTGATAATATTTCCAGAAGATTTCAGCAAAAACGCCATTTTAAAGGCCCAAAATCAGTCCTACCCAACCAGTGCTGAAATATTCATAGAAGGTGATGACAGCGTAACTAACATAAAAAATGCAATAATACAGACAGTGAACACGGCCTTATCTGACACATTAACCGAAAAAGGGGTAACACCGGCTATTAAAGTTACTTCAGATCCAGTTTACGGTGAGAATGCTGAGTTCATAGACTTCTTTGTCCCAGGTATTCTGGCATTTGTGGTTTACCTGCTTACAACCATTTTAACACTCATCACTTTCGTTGCTGAGAGGGCTAACGGAACTTTAGAAAGAGTTTTAGCCACTCCCGTAAGCGAGGGAGAAGTGGTTTTGGGTTATGCGATAACTTTCGGTACTTTCGGAATTCTACAAGTGGCACTATTACTAACAATTGCAATACTGGTGTTCAACATCATTGTAGTGGGAAATGTTCTTTTGGCATTTCTGGCTGTGGCAATATTGGCCATCTCCTGTCAGGCTTTAGGTATACTACTATCAAGCTTGGCTAAACGTCCGGAACAGGCCATACAATTTTTCCCATTTGTAATATTACCTGCATTTCTACTTTCTGGGGTTTTCTGGCCGGTTCAGGCTATTCCATACTGGTTAAGACCATTTTCTTATTTGGTGCCCCCCACCTATGCCGTGGACGCATGCCGGGCTGTGATGCTTAAAGGGTGGGGTATGGATAAAATATGGCCGGATCTATTGGCGTTGTTAATATTTGCAATACTATTCTTGGGACTGGCTGTCTTGACTCTAAAAAAGGGAAAGTGATAGAATAATAAATTTATCAATTCTATCTTCTTTTTTGTTAATTTATTAAAGAAGTTTATGATAAAATATAAATAGTCTCTAGTCAATAAAAAATCAATTTATTCCAATTAAAAAATTAAGAAGGTGGGAAAAAATTGTCTTTTTTATCATTGATAGTTAAAAATCCTTTTAGAAATAGAACTAGGGCGGTTCTTGCAATTTTAGGGATATCCATTGGAATAGCGACTATTGTTGCTCTGGGAATGATCACAGATGGTTTGACCTCCTCCACCCAGACCACGCTAAGTAATGGAACAGCTGAGATAACAGTAACAGCAAAAGGTTCTAATGCATTTTCTGCAACAGGGGGAACCCTCAGTGAAAGTTATGCAACCAGTTTATTGAATATAACCGGAGTAAATGGCACAGCCGGAATATTAAGAGGTATTACACCTGCAGCAGGAACAGTGAACGGACTTGAAGTGAACGGTATAAACAGCAGCCAGACCAATTTGGAGGGAATATCAATAACCAACGGAACCAACTTTGTAGATGGTACCAATCAGGTTATACTGGGAAAATCAATTGCCCCAATCCTGAACAAATCAGTGGGAAGCACCATATCACTATTTGGCAAGGAATTCACTGTTGTGGGGATTTATGATAGCGGAAACATTGTTACCGATAGTTTGGCTTTCACATCTCTAACTACCCTGCAAAATCTAACCAATGCCCAGGGTAAACTAACTATAGTGGCCGTTAAGATTGATAGCAATGCCAACGCAACCCAGATAGCTAATGCCATAACCAACGCTTATCCAACAGAGTTAGATACCACCACAGCCACCCAGCAGGCCAATCTGATGGATAAAAGCATGAGCGGAATAAACACTGCTTCAGCAGCTATCTCAGTACTGGCCATTGTTATTGGAGGTATAGGCATAATAAACGTTATGATAATGTCTGTATTTGAAAGAACACGTGAGATAGGTGTTCTTAAAGCTGTAGGATGGAAAAGCAGCGATATCCTGATAATGATATTGGGTGAATCCATCATACTGACTCTTGTGGCGGCAGTTGTGGGAATATTATTAGGCTAC
This sequence comes from Methanobacterium sp., assembly GCA_028682985.1. Taxonomy (GTDB): domain Archaea; phylum Methanobacteriota; class Methanobacteria; order Methanobacteriales; family Methanobacteriaceae; genus Methanobacterium_A. Next base: position 12,235 of record JAJRAE010000170.1, on the reverse strand, counting down.
ATCGGATCAGAAGGATTATTAGCATTCTTCTCAAGTACGGGCTCAGTTATTAAACCAGTTTTCTCACTGGATATTGTTATAAGGGCCTTTGTAATTGCATTAGTAGTGGGCATCATCGGTGGAATTTACCCTGCTTATAGGGCATCAAGACTACCGCCAACGGAGGCATTGCGCTATGAATAACAACATCATAGACATCCATGGACTGAAGAAAAGTTTTGATAAAGGCCGTGTAAAGGCCCTTAATGGTGTGGATCTGCAAATAAAAGAGGGCGAATTCATATCCATAATGGGACCGTCCGGTTCTGGAAAATCAACCCTCCTCAACATGATTGGGGCGTTTGACAGGGCAGATGAAGGAACCATAAAAGTGGCGGGAATAGATCTTATGACAACTAAGAGTCTGGATCAATTCCGTTCCCAGAAGATTGGCTTCGTATTCCAGTTGCACAACCTGATACCCAACCTAAGTGTGCTGGAGAATGTAGAGATACCCATGCTTAGAACCAAAGCCAACAATAAGGAGATGGATCAGAGGGCCATGGAGCTTCTGGAACTGATGAACTTCTCTAACCTACAGGATATGGTTAAACAAAACCCCACTAGATTATCCGGCGGTGAAAGGCAGAGAGTGGCCATCGCTAGGGCGCTGGTTAACCATCCATCCATAATACTGGCAGATGAACCCACCGGAGCCCTGGACTCTAAAACTACCCAGATGATACTGGACCTCCTTAAAGATATACATGAAAAGGAAAATGTAACACTGGTTATGGTAACCCACGAACCGGATGTGGGAGCTCAAGCAGATCGAACCGTCTATGTCATGGATGGGAAGGTTAAATAGAAAATTTAAAACTTTCCTTTATTTTTTTATTTATAGGGTTTTTTTAATTTAGTATTCAACCTAATTTCTTAAGCACTGGTTCCAAACCCGATATTCTGCAGTAATACACCAAACCATGCCATTATATACTTTTAAATATGAAGGGGATGAAATTAAAGTGACGTATAATTTGTTATAAGATTCTTCCACTTTGAAATAGGTCCTTGTATTTCCTGCATATGCATAATTAAATAAGGAATGTTCCGGGTCAGATACTCGCATGGACATTCTCAGATCATTCTTTTTATTTAAGAAAACACCGCCTGGAGAACATAATCTTACTGGAACTTCCCCAGATTTAAGTGACTGATAATGACCACCATAAAGCTGGCCTATAGATGATACTTCCTCTATATTGGACACTGGAAACATAGAAGCATATGCAGTTAATACGGTTATATCTTTCTTCCATAGGTATTGGCTGTTAATTTTAAGTGATACACCATTCCAGAGGTAGCTGGTGATGATATTTGCAATAACATTTTTAGGATTTTCTGGATCCAGTAAGTTGCTTTTGATAACAATTTTCAAATCTTCTGCGGTAACTATCTTACCTGTAACTGGAATAAACTGTTTATTATCTTTATAACATTTCTGAGAAACTAGAACCTCAAAGCCATGCCCTCCACCGATATATATGTTTCCCTGACTGGTTTGGATTTTAAGGGCCTTCTCCCAATTCCCGCCATTGGTTAAAGTGGTCTTTTTAAGAATAGAAACACCTTTAATACCGGGATTAGATTTACTTAAATCAATATTGTACAGTTTATGTATTTGATAGACATCCTGATTAATAGCAGAATTTTCTGTGCGATACAGGGTATATTCATTCCAATGTTTAGAATCGGTTGGTTTTTGGTACACCACATACTTATCAGGGGTGGTTGCATTAAAATAAACCACTGAAGCTGAAGCTGTGCAAGCTAGAAATATAATGGGGGTTATTAAAAAGAGTATTTTTAAGACGTTATTATACTTCATGCATATGATAATATGTACATACTTTTGTATATACTTTTCACACTAAAAAAAATTAAGTCTTTTTTAAAATCGATGGATTTGCACTGATTAACTATTCAATAGCTAAAGGATTATATAATAACCTTCGCAGACCTAAGAATTTACCATATTTATTTTCAATTATTATCTTACTTTTTTTCAAGAAAATCTTCCGCATGAGATCTCCTAAACCGCCACCAGTTAACACGTCCATCACCATATCACCAAAACTAGGATCTGAAATTTGTAATTCCTCTTCCAGAAAATATCTGAGATTTTTTCTCCTTAAAAAGGCTATTAAAAATGCAGTAACCAAAAGAAGGATGAATACGATTATGAAAACACCAGCATCACCCCAGTTATGGAAACTAGCTATATTGATACCCAGATAGGTGAAAAGAACACCAAGAGCCACACCGAAAGAATGATTTCCCACTTCGCCCATCATTACCCTACCATAGTAGTCCAGGGGGGCGTAACCCAGACATGCCACCAAAACAATCAAGGCTGCACTATAAGGATCTCCTGAAGTGAAGTAGAGTAGAACAGCCATTAAGGAGGCCATTATTATTACAATGTATGAGGCAGTTCCTGGCTGCATATCTGCGATGTTCAGAGGTTGAATCATCAAGGCAATAAGGATGGAAACCGGTCCAAAGAAGAAGTAACCTACCATAATAACCAGGAGCATGCCTATTCCCCGGGAAAGCTGACCCAGTTCAAACGGCAGGGATCCTATCTTTCTACGTCCAATTAAATCATCTAGAAAGGCAAAAACTCCTATAATGGCTATTAAATAATTGCCTGGTGGTGGGAAGAAAATTAAAAGAACCAGGAAAGGTGCTAAACCAACCGCTCGTGGTGTACCTCCTCTTATTGGTGTATACAGATGTCCCCCCCATTTGCTGAAGAAAAATTTAAATAGCAGTGTTAAAAGAGCGGATAAAAGAAAAGCTGATAATAAAAGAAGTATCTGTTCCATAATTATTCCTATTTAATTTTTTTTTAATAATGATATTAAATACCATACCTTAAAAGCGCTGCAATACCACCGAGAGCCTCCAGCTGTTTACCACTATCATGTTCACTGCTTATAACCATCACCTTACCTCCTAGATTCTCAGTGGTATTCATAATCTGCTCCACATCTTCTTCTCTAACCAGATTGTCTATAACCAGTAAATTTTCCACTGCACCTGCCTGGGCTGCCTGTTCAACCTCTTTTTTACCATAGGTTACCTGGTTTGATGATTTACCAATTTCCTGGAGAAGTTCGGTCATGATCCGCATCTCCTGGGCAATGCGGCCTTCAATGGCCATATCCTCCAGAAGTCCTTTCTGCAGAACTTCCCTGATTCCTGCTCTTCCACCAGCACCGGTGCTTTCAAGTATAACCATCTCTGCGAGGTCTGAATGTTGTTCCAAATATTTATAAAAATCATTTTTCACAAATCCCGGTCCAGCAATTACTATTCCTTCTATGCCTTCAAAGGAACGTATTGTTTCAGTTATCTGGTCATAGAATTTCTTTATTATCTGCTGCCGGTTTTTCTGCACCATCCTCTTCCCGGACACTCCTCCAATTATGGGTCCGTAATAATCCACCCCATACTGGCGTAGAATTCCTATATCTGCTGTATCATCTTCAACAACCACCACCAAGGCTTTTGGTATTTTAGATGCTTTTACAGATTCTTTTATTCTCTTCAAATGCCAGCGGGACCATTTTTCTTTCTGTATTTTAACTGGATTTTGCAGTTTTAAATCAAGGGTGTGGTGGGAACCTAAAGGAACTAGGTCTTCTGGACCTTGTTCAATAACACCGGTTGCTCGGAGTTTACCAGTATACTTATGAAATTTAATGCTTTCAACACGTATTCCCATGAAGAATGTTTTTTTAATTCCCCGGTCACTGCGCAGACGTTCTCCTGTACTGTCCTGGATGCGACGGGTGGTTCTGGCAGATATAAGGTCTCCGGGTTCTATTATATGTGAGAGGTGCCAGAGATCATCCAGAGTTTCCGGTAATAATTCAATAATCCCTCTTTTGGTGTCTTGATGGACGATGCGCATGATAAAATGCCTTTTTAATTTATTTCTCTTATTTTTGGTTAAAAATTGTTATTATTCATTTAATACAATTTTCAAAGTTAAATTTAATTTTATTTATTATTTTGTTGAGATTACACTTGTATTAACTCTCTTTAATATTTTATATAATTTTGACCTTAATCTTTATTTTTTCTGATAGTACTTCTCAAATGCTCGATCATAACTTTTATATAAAAGGTATTACTATGTTTATGTTGGTGACTAAAATGGAAAACCCAATGGAAGAGAAAATTGAAGAAGCAGTAGAAAATGTAGAACCATGGCAGAGAGTGCCCACATCTGTTGACGGCGCTTTCTTAGTAAAAACACCAGAAAAAGGAGGTAATAAAACAATAATGGTGGAGATAAACCCATTAAACGACCGCAGAACACCGATGAAAAGGCGTGGACTATTCCTAAGACAAACAATGGAACTCGAAAAATTCCTGGAAGTTCTGGAAAATGAGAGCATTATCGAACTATTGAAAGCATTAGATGACTTACAGGTAAGATCAGTGACCAAAACGCCTGAAGGAATAAAAACTCTAGAGATATAAACAACAGGATGTAAAATTATAAATTTTCGATATACAGGGGGATGAGATACCAAACAAAATTATGTACTTTCAACATAAGCCCTGAAAATATTTAATAGGCTGTCCATATAAAGATAGTCCCATGCAAATAACGGTTGTTGGAGGAACCCGTGGACTGGGAAATTGGATAGCTAAATTTCTTTCAAAAAAGGGATGTGATGTCACCATCACCGGTAGAAATAGCGAACTTGGAAGGAGCATAGCTAAAAAAATAGGAGTTAAATACACCTCCAATAACAAAAAAGCAGCAAATATTGCTCAAATTGTAATTTTAGCAGTTCCAATAGAAAACACTCCGGAAACCATTATCGAGATAGCCCCCCATCTAAAGCCGGGATCTCTACTGATGGATGTTACATCAGTTAAAGAAGAACCTGCAAAGATAATGGAGGAACACGTTCCTGAAGGAGTGGAGTACTTACCCACCCATCCCATGTTCGGACCTCGCGTAAGATCATTAGACGGACAAGTGGTGGTGCTCACCCCAATTAAGAAAGGTAAATGGTTTGAAAACGTGGTTAAATTTCTTAAAAAAGAAAATGCACACCTAATTGAAACCACTCCTCAAATCCATGATCAAATGATGAGTATTGTTCAGGGTTTAACTCATTTCACCTACATCAGTATCGCTGCTACCCTCAAAAAATTAAATGTGGACGTTAAGGAGTCGAGAAAATTTGCCAGTCCAATTTACAGTTTAATGCTGGATATGATAGCCCGAATCACCGCTCAAAACCCTTATCTCTCTTATTACATCCAGACCCGTAATAACTATATACCTCAAACTCATGATGAATTTCTGAAAACCTACAAGAAATTAAAGGAATTAATTGAAAATGGGGATGAAGCCGGTTTTGTGCATACTATGAGTGATGCAGCTAAACATTTAGACGACCTGGAGGCTGCTCTTGGAAGATCTGATAAGGCTATTTTTGCCTTGAACCAGGAACTTACCCTCCTGAAAAACTCAGTTGGTAAAGAAGTAGGCTTAAGGCATATATATTCTGGTAAAGTACATTTTGGTGTACTTGAAGAGTTATCAGCTGACTTTGCAGTGTTAAATTTAAGAAATAAAACTGTTAAATTGAAGATATCCAACATTGAAATCTTGAACCCGGCTCAGTTGGAACAGTATAAAAATAATATCTGTCCCCGGAAAAACTTCGATGTGTCAGTGGTTCTACCAGAAAAAGCTGATCCAGAATTGATTGCTGAATTAATTAGAAACAACAGTGATGTGGTGGATGCAAACGTTCTTGATGTCTATCAGGGCAGTCAGATAGAGGAAGGAATGAAAAGCATAACCTTCAGATACATAGTAACAAATACAAGTGCCCGTAATAAAGTGGAAACTCTTCTTGAAGGTGTAGGTGGATTAATAAGATAAATTATTTATTATTTTATTTTTTGGAGGATTATTAACCATTATTTTTTTCATTTTTTTCAACCAAACCTTTATATATAATGAACAACAAGGTTATAGTAACAATAATTAACTAAAATACTAGTGGTTTACTAATTTGTTTTAAAGTTTTTTCAATCATTCTTTAATTACATAAGAACATTTAATGGTTTAATAAATTAATTAAAAACTTATAAGGGGGAATAACCATCGTAAATCAAGAAATGAAATTAAAAGTTGCAGAAGCATTCTCACAGGGAGATGTGGGAAGATCCGTAGCCAGAATAGACCCGCAATGTATGGAACAATTGGGCCTGGTAGACGGAGACATCATTGAAATTGAAGGTAAAAAAAGTACAGCTACCGTGGTGGCATCATCCCAATCAGATATACGTCTGGGAATCATCAGGATAGATGGATATATCAGGAAAAATGCAGGGACCAGCATAGGTGAAGAAGTTATAGTAAGAAGGGCAAGAGTCAAAGAAGCCCAGAAAGTGGTGCTGGCTCCAGTAGACCAGCAGGTCATGATCCGGGGAGATATAAAAGGGGCCTTCAGCGGAAGAGTCTTCAACAAAGGAGATATCATAATAACCGGTATAAGACAACCCCAGGCCATGGGATCAGTTTTCGATGAATTTTTCAGTGGAAGAAGCAGTTTCAGCCCAATGGGAGAAATAAAACTGGCAGTGGTATCCACCAAACCAGCAGGAGTGGTAAAAGTAACCAACATGAGCGAAGTGGAAATACAACCTAATCCAGTGGATGTTTCCAAACTGGACGGAGTAAAAAATATAATCGACGTCACATACGAGGACATAGGCGGACTTAAAGAAGAAGTACAGAAAGTTAGGGAAATGATAGAAATCCCACTCAAGAGACCAGAACTCTTTGAAAGACTGGGAATATCCCCACCCAAAGGTGTGCTTATGCACGGACCACCAGGAACAGGTAAAACCTTACTGGCCAAAGCAGTGGCCAACGAAACCGACGCCCACTTCATAGCCATCCAGGGACCGGAAATAATGAGTAAATACGTGGGAGGATCCGAAGAAAGACTGCGAGAATTCTTTGAAGAAGCAGAAGAAAACGCTCCCAGTATAATATTCATAGACGAAATAGACGCCATAGCACCAAAAAGAGAAGAAGTCTCCGGAGAAGTGGAAAGAAGAGTAGTGGCTCAACTTTTAACCCTAATGGACGGCCTGAAAACCAGGGGACAGGTAGTTGTTATCGGAGCAACCAACCGACCAGATGCGCTGGACACTGCCATACGCAGAGGTGGAAGATTCGACCGAGAAATCGAAATAGGAGTACCAGATAAGGACGGAAGAAGGGAAGTACTGCAGATACACACTAGGGGCATGCCCCTGGACGAAAAGGTGGACCTGGATGAAATAGCAGAAATAACCCACGGATTTGTAGGTGCCGACCTTGAATCACTATGTAAAGAATCAGCCATGCGGGTGCTTAGAAGGGTGCTTCCAGATATTAAACCTGAAGAAGAGATACCCCAGGAAACACTACAAAAAATGATTATAAACCGGACCGACTTCAAAGAAGCTCTAAAAGAAATCCAGCCATCTGCCCTAAGAGAAGTACTGGTACAGGTACCTGACATAAAATGGGACGATATAGGTGGACTGGAATCACCAAAACAGGAGCTAAGAGAAGCAGTGGAATGGCCCTTAAAGTATCCTGATAACTTCGAGAAATTTGGAGTAAGACCACCCAAAGGCGTATTAATCTACGGACCGCCAGGAACCGGTAAAACATTACTGGCCAAAGCAGTAGCCAATGAAAGTGACTCCAACTTCATAGCAGTAAAAGGACCCGAACTCCTATCTAAATGGGTGGGAGAATCAGAAAAAGGCGTAAGAGAAGTATTCAGGAAAGCAAGACAGACAGCACCAACTGTAATCTTCTTTGATGAAATAGACTCAATGGCCTCAACCAGGGCGGGATCAGGCTCAGACTCAGGGGTAACCCAGAGAGTGGTTAACCAGCTGTTAACTGAGATTGATGGTTTGGAAGAACTGCAGGATGTAGCAGTTATCGCAGCCACCAATCGTGCGGATATGCTGGACCCGGCCTTGATAAGACCGGGAAGATTTGACCGACATATAAAAGTAGATGCACCTGACGATAAAGGCCGTCTGGCCATATTCAAAGTACATACCAAAAATATGCCTCTGGCTGATGATGTGGACCTGGAAAGACTGGCCAAAAACACAGAAGGATATGTTGGTGCAGATATCGAGGCAGTGAGCCGAGAAGCAGTGATGCTTGCACTGAGAGAAAACCTCCAGACAGAGAAAATAACCATGAAAAACTTCAGGGAAGCCATGAAGAAGATTAGAACCGAGGAAAAAGTTGAACTTATTCAGTACCATTAATTTTTTGGTACTCAATTAATTTTTTTTAATTTTTATTATCAAATTACTTATTTTTAAGAGATTTTTTTTAATAATGGAATTATTTTAGATTCTTAGAAAAATAAATTTATGATTAACATCTATCATAATTTAATCATTAATAGGACCAATTTTAATTTGAATAAAATATTTATATTAAGTTGAATTACGAATAAAATAAAAATATCAAATAAAATTTGTTAATATAAAATTAAATTATGAAGTTTATAATTTAAGGAGAACAAACATGACCTACGATGTTAAAGACATTTCTCTAGCCCCTCAGGGTGTAAAGAAGATTGAATGGGTACAAAGACATATGCCAGTATTAGAGCATATAAAGAAGAAGTTCAGGGAAGAAAAACCCTTTGAAGGAATAACCATAGGGTCATGTTTACACCTGGAACCAAAAACCATCAACCTGGGTTTAACACTCCAGGCAGGTGGTGCAGAAGTAGCTATGACTGGCTGCAATCCCTTATCCACTCAGGATGATGCAACTGCTGCAGGTGCTAAATTAGGGCTGCATATGTACGGCTGGAGAGAGGAGACCAATGAAGAATATTACCACACCATCAACCAGGTTCTGGACCATAAACCAGATATCATCATAGATGATGGGGCGGATATGATTTTCCTGGTACACCGAGAGAGAAGAGAATTATTAAAAAAGATTAAAGGAGCATGTGAAGAGACAACCACAGGAATACACCGTCTAAAGGCTATGAATCAAGATGGGGCTCTTGAATTTCCTGTAATGGCTGTTAACGATGCATACACCAAATATTTGTTTGACAACCGATACGGAACCGGCCAATCCACATTTGACTCTATTATGGGATCCACCAACATGCTCATCGCAGGTAAAACTATAATGGTCTGCGGATACGGCTGGTGCGGACGTGGAATAGCCATGAGAGCACAGGGCTTAGGAGCCAATGTAATAGTAACCGAGATAGATCCTATAAGGGCACTGGAGGCCAGGATGGATGGATACCGAGTTATGAAGGTCCGAGAGGCAGTTAAACATGCTGATGTACTTATAACCGCCACGGGGAATGTGGATGTGGTTACTGCTGATGATTTCATGGTAATGAAGGACGGCTGTATTATGGCCAACTCTGGACACTTCAACGTGGAGATAAATCAGAATGACCTGAAAGAATCATCCATCGAGATAAATAATCTTAAACCAGACATCGATGAATATGTTATGCCAGACGGACGTAAACTATACCTGCTTGCTGAGGGCAGGCTGGTTAACCTGGCAGGTGAAAGAGGACAGGGCCACCCAGCTGAGATAATGGATCTTAGCTTCGCCATGCAGGCACTTTCAGCCAAATACCTTTTAGATAACGAATTGGAGGTAGGAGTATATAAAACTCTTGATAAGACTGATATATACGTGGCCGAACTAAAATTAAAGGCTATGGGCATAGAGATTGATGAATTAACACCCCAGCAGAAGGAATATATGGAAGGCTGGGAGCACGGAACCTGAGCATTGCTTATTACCAGTAATTTAATTTTCTAGGAATTACTTATGGGATTCTTTAAAATCATCAACAAAGGAAACGGCCTGAAACGCCTTTTTATAGGTGGGGTTCATGGGAATGAGGGGTTCACCACCATAAAATCCCTTAAAAGTATCAGGGAGGAAGATGTACCCAGCGGATGCTTGGTAATATACAACTGTGATAAAAGCAAATACATAAGCACATTAAACCATCTCTACTATGAATCAGAAACTGGTAAAGAAGTACTATATCTTATAAATCATTATAAACCGGACATGTATATAGAACTGCACTGTTATAAGCCAGAAAACTATTATGTCCTCACCAATCTAGACCGTAAAAAGAAGACAGGAGTACCACCACTCATTGAACTGGAAAAAGGAGTTTTAATAGGTTCAGTTTCACCCCTCATCCGCACCACCATCTTCAAGAAGGAAGACATCTGCATAACCCTGGAGATACCATGCACCGCCCCTGAAGAATCCTTAGAAGTTTATGATAACTTCTTAAGGGTACTGGCTAGAGCAAAAAACAGAGAAGATCTGGAAAAAAAGGCAAGGAAGATATATCCAGAGCAGGTGGACACTTCCCAGAAGTACGCCCATGAAATATTTGGAGATTATCCCCCATTTTAATACAATTCTTTTATAATTTTTTTAAATAGTAGATTGATCTTATGAAAAATTTGTATATTAATCCTAGTAATCAATTATTTTTTAAAATAAAATGAATATATTATTTATTTCGTAACATTTTTTTGATATTAAAACCATTGTTCAAGACTGCTCTGACTGTTGTCCAATTTTTTGAGTTTATTGAGAGCATTAATAACCCGATCTTCAGAGAAATCATGATCCCCAGCTAAGAAATCTAGCAGTGCTTCCCGGTCAGGATTAGTCCATTTAAGCTCATAATCAGAGACGAAATCATGCTGTAGGAACATTTCACGTAGTTCTTGAGGGTCAACCTCCAGCTCCACATTCATCTCATTCAGGACTTGGAATAGGTTTCCATGCTTCTTTATTAGATTGATACCCTTTTTGGCACCTATTCCTTTTATTCCCTCATTGAAATCTGTTCCCACCAGTATGGCTACATCTATTAACTGTTCCCTTGTGACCTGAAGGTCTTCCAGCACCTTTTTCAGTTGGATGAGTTCAAGGTTGGCCTTCCCCCCGGTTATGGTCAGGTTCTTTACCATACGGGTGGCTCCGAATAATATGCAATCATAATCCTGGGATCCCACGCACCAGGCATCTCCCTTATCAACCATATAAGAAGCCTGCGCCTCACCTTCACCTTTAGCCTGGATGTACGGTATTCCCATCAGTTCTAAAAGCTTTTTTGATCCATTAATAATTTCAGTGGACATACGGGAAGTTCTTCCCGCATATTTTCGGGCTTCCTCTATATTACCATTTTCCAAAGCTTCCTTCCATTTCTTCCGTGATTCCTCTTTTACCTCACTTCTCTTAAGCTGGGTGCTCTTCTTAAGAACGCTGGGAACTCCGTCAAATACATAGAATGGTTTTATCTCCTTTTCAATTAGTGAAGTAGTCCGGTAGAGGATTCCGCTGAAATGGGATGTAACCTTACCCTGATGATCCATCAGAGGAGTACCGTCTGATTGTCTGATTATGGATAGAAACTGGTATATGATGTTTGCCGCATCTATTGCCACGGTTTTACCCTTTAAATTTTCAAATTTAATGGGCTCTGGGTTAACTATGTCCTTGAATTTAACTCCCATAAATAACGCCTACCTGAAAATTTGATAATAACAGACATTTATTCTCTAAATAAACTGTAGGGGAACATTTCCTTTAAATGAATTAGTATTTCATCCTGATGGATTATATTATAAGTCCGGCATAAGAAGGGTGAATCTGTTTTGAAGATTTCTTTAAGTTCCTGGTTTGGTTCCTCTATGAATATAGATTTAATCTCCCTTCGGGATTCAATGTTATGTTTCTTAAGTATACGGCCAATGGGAATGTCTGCTCGGATTAGGTCTTCTTTAAATTCGTTGTTCAATCGGTTGAGGGGTACCAATGACACGGCATAGATCAAGGGATCTTGGGCTGTTTTTATTATAACCACCCGATAATTTACACTGTTTCCTTCATGTATATTGAGGTTTCGGGCCATTTCTTTATCAGCAGGCTTGAATTCCTGTTGAAGAGTGTTGATATCCACATGTCCTTTTAAAACATCCAGTATGGATGTTACTGAGCCATCTGTGGTTAACAATATTTTCTGAGCACTGGAAAGTTTTCCCAACCTCTTTTCGATACCAGGGAGGGCATCAAACACTTTATTGGTCATTTATA
>JAJRAE010000222.1 GCA_028682985.1 Methanobacterium sp. | reverse complement strand
TTGTTAATGTGGGAAATGGGGGTGTTATATCCTGTGATCTTAAAGAATTGATGGACTTTCCCTTTAGATTACTGGAAGCCGATCACATCACCTGTGCGGGTATTACAGAGGAAATCAAAAATGCCCCTTCTATATTATCAGAAACCATTTCAGCCTGTGTTTACTTGAAAAAAGAACTGGATGAAGTCTTCCATGAAGATAAGAGGGGGGTCAACGTGATATTAAAAACAGAAAATCCAAAAATAATGGCCCAGGAATTAAGATCATTTTTAACTGTCCATAACGGAGGTATGATATCCAAATGCCCACGTTATGATCGGGTTATGGATAAAGGAATTGCTCTGGAGATTAAAAATTTAAATACACGATGTTTAACCCAGGTAAATCTAGATCAAATGATTTCTATTGTAAATAATCTGGGTTAACCATAAAATGTATATCCCATATTTACCCAGTATTTATTCAATCTTTTAATTTAAATTAATTATAATCAATTCATTTTAATGGGGAGTTTTGATATGGGTATATTCAAATTAGATGAGAATGATTTAGACCACATGATAGCAAATAAGGATCTGAAAGGTCTGAGGAAGGCACTGACTAACAAAAATGAATATCTGATAAGATACAGAGCTGCAGAAGCTTTAGGTGATCTTGGGGATAGCTATGCTGTTGATGCGCTAATAAACTCCCTGAATGATGAAGATTTATCTGTTAGGGAAATGGTTATCTATGCACTGGGTGAAATTGGGAATAAACAGGCAGTTATACCTTTAATAGCTAATTTTGAGGATGTAAATGATGAGCTTAGAGAGATGATCATTTATACCCTGGGAGAAATAGGAGGAAAGGATTCAGAAGAATTCATCAAACTGGCCCTTAATGAAATTAACAATACAATACGTCTTAGAGCTGTTGAAGCTCTGGGAAAAATAGCAAACCCTGATTCAGTGGAAGATTTATTACCAATGCTTGATGACGATGATATAGACATTAGATTAGCAACCATATCTGCCTTAGGAGATATTGGAGATGCAAAAGCTATAGATCCTCTGGTGCAGTTATTTAATAATGAATTTAAATGGAATACAAGAAGATATTGTCTCCAATCCCTGGGAAAAATTGAGGACTGTACATTAGAGCCTTTTATAAGCGCTTTGGATGATGTGGATTGGCATGTTCGTGAAAGGGCGGTGGATATAATAGGTAAATATGCTGATGAGGAAGGAATAAACTACCTTAACCGGGCCTTAAATGATGCGGACCTTGATGTAAGAGTCAGAGCAAAGGTTATTATAGAAAAAAGAAACAACCTTCAAAGCACCAGTCCAGTAATAAACATTGCTACTAAGAAGAAAAGTGCACAGCACCGGTTAGAAGAAGCTATTGATAGAATAGGCAAAAATGAAGCAGTAGAAATCCTTATCGAATATTTGAATGATGAAAATCCGGATATTCGTCATCGGTCAGCTGAAGTTCTGGGTGAACTCAAAGACCCCCGGGCGGTTAAACCTTTAATCAGCGCTTTGAAGGATGAAAATTCCAGTGTACAATGGAGGGCTAAAGAAGCTCTTAGAAAGATTGGAGAACCTTCTGTTCTTCCCCTTATGGATATCTTAGATGATGAAGATCCCAACGTAAGGAGAAGAGCCGCCTGTGCCCTGGGAGATATTGGAGATGTCCGGGCCATTCCCAGTTTAATAGGTAATTTAGATGATAAAGACGCCATAGTAAGACTTAAAACTGCTATATCAATAAGTAAATTTGGCGATGAAGCAATAAATCCCCTTACAATCGCTTTAAAAAATGATAACTTCATAATCCGTGAAAAAGCAGCTTTAGCACTGGGCGAGATTGGAAATACATTGGCAATTCCAGCCCTAAAAGAACAGTTAACCGATGAAAACCCCTACGTACGAAATAGTGTTGATAATGCTTTGAAAATAATCAAAGCCAGGAATAATTGATTATCTAAAAAAATATATTTTGTATAAAAATCTAGATCTGAAATATTTCAGAAATAATTTTTTACCATGTTTCAAGAACCAGTAAGGATGTTCTTTCTATCATAACCCGTGTTATGCCTCCTGAACTTTTCATTTCCTCATCTGATACGTTATAAATTTCTTTTAAACTGGTTATATCTGGTTCTAATATCTTATTATTTATCTCCCCCATATAACTCTGCAGTTCATTTACTGTATCTTTATCACAATCAACTAAAACTGCACAGATATTATTATAGCCTTTCTTTAATCCTAATAATTCCAGCGCCTTTGAAATCTGTCTCTGGGCAGATGCCCGTACGCATATTTCCAGTCCCAGGTCATTGGCAATATTATCCTTCCTTTTAAATGAGTTAACTGCCTGATGGACTGCGTGATTCACATGTTCCTCCCCAGCTACCCCATCTGCATCCAGAAGCTGTATCACTCCAGGATCACTGGTTAAAGAATCAATCTGCCTTATAAAGGTAGATACGTCTTCTATGACGTGTGAAAACCCCAAAATCTTAAAATTGACCTGCATTTTCGTAAGCCCTAAAAAAAAAGAGAATTTATAGATCTCCTTCTTTTATCTTCTTAACATATTTTGTGCTTAGAATTTTGTTTATTCCGCTTAAATAGGCCTCTACACTGGCCATTATAATATCTGGTTGGGTGCTGCGTGCAGTGACTATATTGCCCTGGTGTTTGAGTTTAACTACCACATCGATAAGTGCGTCTGTACCCCCTGTTATGGCGTCCACATGGTATTCTTCCAGTTCTATATCTGCAAGATCCTTAATACTCTTCTTGACAGCAACTATTGCAGCATCTACGGGCCCTATTCCTATCCCAGCCTCGTGAACTTCTTTATTCTTTATATTCAGTCTTAGTGATGCTGTGGGGGTTACAGTATTCCCGGATACTATAGTTAGCTCCTCCAGTTCAACCACTTTCTCGCCCATTATACCCAGCTCATCCTCAGTTATGGCCTGCAGGTCAACATCAGTAACACACTTTCCTTTATCGCCCAGATTTTTTATACGAGTGAATATCTGCTGGAATTGATTATCATCCACCCTTAAACCCATCTCATATATCCGTTTTTTAATGACGTGT
>JAJRAE010000120.1 GCA_028682985.1 Methanobacterium sp. | reverse complement strand
CCGTTAATATCATTTATTAGTACTGCAAGTACTTTGCCAGAAGCAGCCAATATAACAGCCAATATAACCAATGCATCTGGAGCAACTATACCTACTGGAGCAAATCTTGGGGCTGCAGGTGCAATATTGGCGCTGGTTTTAGTTATTGGACTGCCAATAATGGCGTTTGTGTTCGGATTCATTTGGAACTCTTTGTTTGCACTATTCTACAACCACGTAGTCACCAGAGTAGCTAAAATCCAGCTCGATTTCGGTCAAATATCTGGAAATTTATATGAACTTAAACACATACCAGTGATTCCAACTGCCCTGGCTATAGCGCTAGTTTACACTTTATTAGGGATAATATCTGGAATCCTTTCAGGGAATTATGGAGAATTCATAACCAATTTCGTGTTTTACTTCATAGAAACTGCTTTAATCGCTATTCTATACAACTACCTTGCCCCGAAAATAGGTTCAATCAAACTAAATCTGGAATAATTAACTTTCAGATTTATTTTTTTTAAGTATAATCAGTATTGAGGTAAGAAAATTATGAAAGCAGTTGTATGCACCAAATACGGGCCACCAGAAGTTCTACAGATAAAAGAGATAGAAAAACCAAAACCCCAGGATAATGAAGTACTGATAAAAATATATGCAACCACAATAACATCAGGAGATTCTAGAGTGCGAGGTTTCAGAGTTCCGCTCTCTTTCTGGCTTTTTGCAAGGATAGCTCTTGGTTTTCGAGGTCCCAGAATATCTATACGTGGAGGGGAATTAGCCGGAGAAATTGTAGAGACGGGTAAAGATGTAAAACAATTTAAAGTAGGGGATCATGTTATGGCATATCCTAGTCAACTTGGTGGAGGCTATGCTGAATATATATGCCTGGCGGAAGATATGGTAGTGAAAGTTAAATCGGCTAATATAACCTATGGGGAAGCAGCGGCCGTTCCATTTGGAGGTAATACCGCCTTGCATTTCCTAAGACAGGCCAACATACAGAAAGGACAAAAGGTGCTTATTTACGGTGCTTCTGGAAGTGTAGGTACTTTCGCGGTCCAGCTCGCCAAATATTTCGGTGCTGAGGTTACTGGTGTGTGCAGTACAGCAAATATTGAGCTGGTAAGATCATTGGGGGCTGATATGGTGATTGATTACACCAAAGAGGATTTCGCCAAAAAAGGTGAAAAATATGATGTGATTCTTGACGCAGTGGGCAAGGCCTCGTTTTCAGGTAGTATGAAATCCTTAAAACAGGAGGGGACTTATATTCAAGTAGTTGCAGCACCAGCAATAAGTATCAGGATGAAATTGACAGGGTTAACCAGCAGTAAGACACTAATCGGTGGAACAGCAATCCCTAAAACCGAAAACCTAGTTTTCCTCAAAGAACTCATTGAAAAGGGTGAGATAAAACCGGTAATTGATAGAACGTATCCTTTGGATGAGATTGTAGAGGCCCACCGGTATGTGGATCAAGGACATAAAAAGGGGAACGTGGTCATAACTGTGGAACACGATAAATAAATAAGATAGAATGTAAATTAGGTGATAAAAAATGGATTCATATAGAAAGACGGGAATAATTGTAGGATTACTATTTATAGTTGCGACGGTTGCATCTATATTGGGTTCTGTTGCTTTAGGTTCGATCTTAGATGCTTCCAATTATCTTAGTAGCGTTTCTGCACATGGAAACCAAATGATAATAGCCGTGTTATTGTTTTTAATTGCTGCAATTTCTGCTGTTGCCACTTCATTTATGCTGTTCCCAATACTTAGAAGGCATATTGAAAGCTTGGCCATGGGGTATGTTGTTTTAAGAACATTTGAGAACGTTTTCTATGTTGTCGGTACGCTGAGTCTTCTTATAATATTAACGTTAAGCCAGAAATATGTAACAGGAGCAGTAGATGCTTCATATTACCAGGTTTTAGGCACATTAATGTCGGCATTACATGATTGGGCTGTTTTGATTGGGACTTTGATCTTCTTTGGGTTGGGAAGTCTGACTCTCAATTACGTATTGTATCAGTCCAGACTGATTCCTCGATGGTTATCTCTTTGGGGACTCATTGGAGCTGCTTTAGTACTTGTATATGGGTTGGTAGGTATTTTTGGTCTTGGAATGGGATTAACTTCTCCATTTGCATTATTAGCCATGCCAATAGCCGCGCAGGAAATGGTATTTGCAGTATGGCTTATAGTTAAAGGATTTAATCCATCTGTAACAGCTTCTTTTTCTGCGAAAAAGATTCAAAACTGAGAATAAAGGAGCAGGAAAATGAATGAAGAAAAATTTGATTTCGGTGGTTCTCGTTTATTTGAGAACTTTCCATGGATTTTAGGATTAGTAATTTTAATAGCCAGTTTGATGATATTTTTTTATTTTAAATCATCTTATATTCAGGTAATGTCATTGCCTCTACTTTTATTATCTGCAAATTTCTTTATGGGAACTTATGTTGCCAGGAATTTTACGAAGACAGATAATATGACACTTCCCTTCGTCGATTTAATATCCTCAGATGATGATCTTATTCTTGATGCAGGGTGTGGTTCTGGCAGAGCCACAGTTGAAATCAGTAAAGTTTCTAAAAATGGACAGATCGTCGCCCTGGACTTGTTTGATCCTAAATCAGATAGTATAAGCAGCAGGGAATTGCTTGAAAAGAACCTGGAAATTGCGGGAATAAATAATAAGGTTCGAATCGTACAGGGTGATGTGACAAATCTTAAATTTGAGGATAACACCTTCAACGCGGCTATTAGCGTCCTTTTGGTGAATAATTTAGGTAAAGCAAAACTTACAGGTTTAAAGGAGCTGTTTCGTGTGCTTAAGCCTGGAGGAAAAATATTGATTATAGTTCCCACTACCGGCCTACAAACATTCGCGGTTATGAGTGTTTTCTCTTTAATACTCACCTCCCGTAAGGAATGGTTGTCTCTCTTTGAGCAGGCAGGGTTCAGTCGTCTTGATGAGGGAGTTATCAACTTTGGCACATTTTTCCTGTTGCAGAAATCATAAGAAGATGAGATGTGAAAAATATGAAAGCGAAGGTGTAACTGTGGTGCAATTTGAATTAAATCAGCAAAAATATATGGAAACAAAAAATAAACTTAATAAAAGGGTCAATCGGATCGGATTGTGGGCTGCAATCTTTACGGCAGTTTTAGCTGCAGCATTTATCATGATGGGTATGTTTGGTTCCTCTTCATGGGATTCTTTTCCAGGTATGGTAAATTATGTTTGGTCATATATTAAAGCAATAGATTATGTACTTTTTATTCCTGCATTTCTTTTGGCGCCTGTATTTGTGGTTTTGATGGCATGTATTCACTATTATACTACCCATGACAAAAAGATATTCAGTTTAATAGGTTTGGGATTCGCATTGATCTATGCAACAGTGATTACCTCTGATTATTTCATCTTATGGACAGTAACTTTACCAAGCATAGTAAGGGGGGAAACACTAGGTATCTCTCTGCTTTCAATGTATAACCCTCATGGGATATTCGTTGCTCTTG
>JAJRAE010000016.1 GCA_028682985.1 Methanobacterium sp. | reverse complement strand
GTATATGACCTGAACCCAAATGAAATAGACCCATCCAAAGAACCAGCAGCCATAGAAAAGGCATTTGGAAATGCCATGTACACCATTAAAGACGGCCAGATCATGGTCAAAGATGGAGAAGTGGTATCAATCAAACCAAGCCATACCTTATGGACCAATGTACATGGATTCGAAGAAGAAGAAGCCGCCATAATGGAAAAGATCATGCCAGATTTCAACAAATTCTATACCGTAAAATTCGAAAACTACAAAGTACACGAACACTATGCACCTTACCCAATTGAGGTAAAGGCAGGCAAATAAGGGGGTATGAAAAGTGAAAACAATAACCATAACCTTAAAGAAAAAATCACCCATTGCCCTTGAATTCGATGAATTGATCCCAGACAAAATATATGACTGGGAAAAAGCAGATTTTGAAAGCTATAACATACCAGTTGGAAATTCAAGATTTCCATTAACCGATTTCTTTGACATCGAAGTAGAAGGATCTGCTGAAGGACCAGAAGAAGTTAAAATGGTCTTAGACGGTGACATGGGACGAGTTAAATATATAGGCTCTGAAATGAGCGCTGGAGAAATCATTGTAAACGGTGATGCCGACCTTCACTGTGGAGCACTAATGACTGGCGGAAAAATAACTGTAAATGGTGACGCCGAAAGCTACGCCGGCCGTGAAATGAAAGGAGGAGAATTGGAAATCACGGGAAGCACCCGTGAATTCTGTGGATGCTCCTACATAGGCGACTGGAGAGGGATGAGCGGTGGAAAAATCACCATCCATGGAAGCGCCGGAAAACAACTGGGAGAATGCCTATCTGGAGGAGAGATTTACGTCAAAGGAAACTGTGATATCCTTGCAGGAATCCACATGACCAAAGGATTCATCCAGATTGACGGAGATGTCACCAGATGGCCTGGTGGACAGATGAAAAATGGAAACATCCTCATCAACGGAAAACTAGGCCGACTCCTGGAAGGATTCGCTCTGGAAGGAGTGGTCAAAGACCCAGAAATCGAAGGCAAAGAATTCAGTGGCAAATACATTAAATACACTGGAGATATTGCCCTGAATGGTAAGGGTGGCCTATATCTTAAAGCAGAGAGAAACGGGGACCTTTTATAAATCCCCCGATTTTTATTTTTTTTGAAATTTATTTTTGAGTGATAGAATGGAAGAAGAAATCATATTAAAGACTGACGAAGTCATCGAATATCTCAGGGATAATGTTGAAGAACACGACACAATCGAATTATCCTATAATAGAATCTATGCCCCAGGAACTGTGCTGGGAATATCCCTGGAAGATATTGATGGAGAAGAAAGCCTGCTTATCAGATTACATCTTAATGGAGAACTGGTTAATGACACAGTAGAGGTGAATATACACGCCATAAAAGATGACATTATAGAGATAAGACATACCCGGGGCGAAATTTCAACAGTCATAGTGGTTGAAGAATAAATTTATTCAAATAGCAGTTGAAATAAAATTTTATCTTATCCAATTTACAAATAATAATAAAAGATAATCAGGAGTTTTTTCTTGTGGTGGAAAATAAATCAATGGATTGTGAAGAAGCAATCGAATACATAAAAAAGAACGTAAAAACCTATGATGACGTTGAACTATCATACAACCGGGTATTCACTCCTGGTGAAGTGATTAACATCGACACCTGCACACTTAGAGATGGGAGAAAGAGCTGTACCGTCATGGTGCAAATTAAAGGAGATACCCTAAGCAGTACAGTGGACATAGACCTGGAAGAAGTTAAATATGACTTAATAGAGGTCAGACACATTCCCCAAGAAGGTGAGGAAACCCTCATCACCATTGACTACTGTGCTGAAGAGGAAGAATAGGATCAATTTTTTTAATTTTTTTCATAAAAAATAAAAAATTTTCTTTTTTTAAATCTTAACCATGGCCAGTGCAGCTGCTTTAAATCCGATGTAAATATCTTTACCTAAATGTAAATTCAGCTGTTCCCTGGCATATTCAGTGATATCCACAAATAATTTGACATCTTCAATATCCACATTTAAACGGATCAGATGATCCGTCAGTTCCATTCCAATGATTTTTCCGGGATAGATATTACGAACACTTGATTCCTGCGGTTCCAGCATCACGAAAATATCTTCTGGACTGATTAAAACCAGAACCCGGTCACCAACTTTGAAATTGCCCCTTAAGGGGAGCAGTACTCTTTTACTGCCGAGATAGATTACTGCGATCTTATTCTCATAATCAATATCATTAATATTTCCTTCAATCTCATTAACATCAGCATGCATTTTAAGGATACTTTCCACCTTTCGGTACTCTTTAAGTATAGCTTTACCATTGCTGGTTAACTTGCTCTCACCGCCCCCACCTTTTCCACCCCGCTGGGTAGATACAATGCTACGATCCAGTTCCTTTTCCATTTCTTCAATATACTTCAAAGCAGTGCGGTAAGGTATCCCGGCCTTTTTGGAGGCGCTGGTAATGGATCCGCATTTATCAATGAATTTTAAAAGTGTAAATTTCTTTTTATTAACCAATATTATGGTATCATTGAATTGCAACCTGTATTGTGGTCCATCT
This sequence comes from Methanobacterium sp., assembly GCA_028682985.1. GTDB lineage: Archaea > Methanobacteriota > Methanobacteria > Methanobacteriales > Methanobacteriaceae > Methanobacterium_A. Next base: position 1,343 of record JAJRAE010000016.1, on the reverse strand, counting down.
TTTGATCTGTCCATAATTTTTCCTCCATTCCATTAAGATTATTGAATATATTAATAGATTAAAAGACATGCACAGCTGTTGCTTTAAAGTACATCCATACACTTTTTCCAATATTTAGTTCCATCTCCAGAAATGATTGTCTGGTTAAAAAGACAACAATTGGTTCCCCGACATCCACTGTTAGTCGTATTATGGCACCAGTATCTAAAATTTCCACTATTTTCCCGTTAAAAACATTCCTGGCGCTAGTTTCCACCTTTACACAGGATAGGATTATATCTTCTGGTCTAATAGTTATATGTACCGGCCCCTCCATTGGTTCAGTCGAAAAGATGGTGATATTTCCTGTGTAGACATTTGTTAACCTTTTCCCATCTTTTTTAGCAGTGCCTGCCAAGATGTTTTCCACTCCAACAAAATCAGCTACAAACATATCAGCTGGTCGTCGGAAAATCTCAGTAGAATTCCCCACCTGTGATATCCGACCATTTTTCATTATAGCTATTCTATCTGCCAGAGCTATTGCTTCATCGAAGTTATGGGTAACATGAATTATAGTAGTTTTGAATCTTTTATGAACCTCTTTCAATTCCTGTATTAGATCATCCCGTGTCTTTTTATCCAAAGAACCCAGTGGTTCGTCCATTAACAATATTTGGGGCCGTATTATAAGCGCTCTTGCTAGGGCTGTCCTTTGCTGTTCCCCACCACTTAAAGTACGGGGCATACGTTCTTTCAAGTGAGCTATCCCAAATATTTCCATTATTTCCGCTACTCTATTCTTTATTTCTTTTCTATCAATTTTACGAACATTTAAACCAAATGCAATATTTTCATAGACGGTTTTATGGGGAAAAAGCATGTAGTTTTGGTAGACAAAGCCTACGCCCCGTTTTTCAGGAGGGAGTGTTGTAACTTCCTTCTGGTTCAGATAAATCTCACCACCATCCGGGTACCATATACCAGCCAATAATTCGAGAAGCATAGTTTTACCAGAACCGCTGGGGCCCAAGATAACGAAATATTCTCCATCTTCCACTTCCAGGCAGATATCATCTAATTTAAATTCTTTCCAGTCCTTGAAAAGCTTATCAATTCTTATCATAAATCTTCCACCCCCTGATAAGTAATCGGACCACCAAGAAAAGAGCTAGACACAGTGATATTAAGATAACGGAAACTGATGTAGCACTGGGCAGGCCGAAATCAACAAATCTCTGATAAATAAGAGTGGGAGCTGCCAGGGGATAGTAAGCCAGGATGATTATGGCCCCAAATTCGCTTATAGCCCGAGCCCAGCACATAATAGCACCGACCACGACGCTACGTAGGGATAAAGGTAG
>JAJRAE010000180.1 GCA_028682985.1 Methanobacterium sp. | reverse complement strand
GTTTTTCAAAGGGATTTTTACAGGTGGTTAAGGATAAAAGAATTTTTATAATCGGATTCATCCTTTCATTCTTTATGTGGGGTCTGGATATTGTCCGATTTTATGTTTGTTTTGTTACCATTGGAGTATACCCTCCAGTGATCCCGCTTATCATAATATACACTTTGGGAATTTTAATAATGCTGGTTCCTCTTCTTCCTGGTTCCTGGGGGATAAGAGAAGTGCTAATCGTAGGGTTATTTGCTGTGGTTGGTGTGGCTGGTGATGTGGTGTTATCTGCCAGTTTGATTGACCGTTTTGTAAGTTATATATTACCAACTATAATAGGGGCTTTTGCTGCTCTCTATTATGGAAACCGCATCAAACAGTCCAGAAAATCTAAATCTTCCTACCCGTAATCTATATAAATATAGAAAGATTATATTTATTTTTATCGAAAGATTTAAATAGTTGATCGCATAAAACAATAGTATATAAAAGTTTCGGTTTGATACATGAAGAAGTTGGGTAATATCTCTCATATCTCCAATAGGGGCCGTCTGATCGTTAGATCCACTGAGACCCCTGGTTTTGGACTGGCTGTTTTTTTGAAAAATAAGAAAAGAATTGGTACCATTAGTGATGTATTTGGCCCTACAAAGGAGCCCTACATATCTATAAAAACCCATGCTAAAAATTCTAAAAATCTTGAATATCGAGTTGGAGAGACTCTTTATGTGTCTACTAAATCTAACCATAAATGGGGGCGAAGGAAACGAAGGAAGAAATAAAACAGAATGTTGCTGAAAAGGAACAGATCAAACCAGAAGTCTCAGAAAAAGAACATATGAGACAAGAAGTTTCAGAAATTGAAAAAATAGAAACAAAATGCCCAGAATGTAGCTCTGAAAAACTTATAAACGACCACGAACGCGGAGAAATTGTCTGCGGAGCCTGTGGTCTGGTCATAGACGACAACCTGGTGGATATGGGTCCCGAATGGAGGGCCTTTGACCATGAACAGAGAGACAAAAGAACCAGGGTAGGCGCACCAATAACCTATACCATACACGATAAAGGTCTGTCCACCATGATCGACTGGAGAAACAAGGACATCTATGGTAGAGATATTCCCGCCAGAAACCGCGCCCAATGGTACCGTCTTCGTAAATGGCAGAGAAAAATCAGGATATCCGGAGCAACCGAGAGAAACCTGGCTTTTGCCTTAAGCGAACTTGACAGAGATTCCTCTCGACTGGGACTGCCCAGAAGTGTGCGAGAAGCCGCCTCAGTAGTTTACAGAAATGCAGTGGAAAACAAGCTTATCAGGGGAAGAAGCATAGAAGGAGTGGTCGCCGCATCACTATACGCCGCCTGCAGAAGATGCAACGTACCCCGAACATTAGATGAAATAGCAGAAGTCTCCCGTGTAAGTAAAAAAGAAGTAGGAAGGACCTACCGATTCCTAACCAGAGAACTAAACATAAAACTTCCACCCACATCACCAGTGGACTACGTACCACGATTCGCCAGCGAATTAAATCTATCAGGTGAAGTACAATCTAAAGCCATTGAAATAATAGAAAAAGCCATGGAAAAAGGGTTAACCTCAGGAAGAGGGCCCACCGGAGTAGCAGCCGCTGCCCTATACATTGCATCTGTGCTTCTCGGTGAGAGAAAGACCCAGAGAGACGTGGCAGATATCGCAGGGGTTACCGAGGTCACCATCAGAAACCGGTACAAGGAACTTACCGAACAACTGGATATGGGAGTAACATTATAAAATAATATTTTATTTAGCAGGCCTTTCAATTTTTTTGGCCTGTAATTCGTTCTTTTTTTATAAATCAACACTCTTTTTTTTAGATGCCTTAAATTTAAATATGAATTTATATTATCTAATAAACATAAGATATTCATCCAAATTCACTAATACATTGGAGGAAGTTCAAGTATGAGCGAAGATCCTATAAATTCAACTTTAGAAGGGCTTTTAAAGGTTTTAAATATGGATAATGTAATTGGGGAGCCTATAGAAAGTGGGGGTAAAACTTTAATTCCAATCACCAGAATAGGACTTGGTTTTGGAACCGGGCAAGGCCAAGGAAACAGTTCATCCAACGAAACCCATGCCACAGGCGCTGCTGGAGGTGCTGGAGTTGAACCCATCGCTTTTGTGGTAATAGATGAAAATGCTGCAAGTGCAGAACAGATCAGAGTAATACCCTTAAAGTCCCAAGAGCCCCTAAATACAGCGATAAGCGAAATAAGCGAACTTGCACTGGAATTCCTTAATGAATGGCGGGAAAGACAACGAAAAAATGAAGAAAAAAGGGAACAGATGAGAAAAGGACTGGAAGATATCGCATCTCCCTAAAAAAAAACTTTTTTTAGCGGAACTTAATAAAAAATAAAATGATTCAGAATTATCTTCTCTATTAATATAAAAATAAAAAAAAATTTAAAATAATCCTTTATTTTATTAAAATTGGCCTCTTAACATGAAATATAACCAGATTAATATAAACGCTGCAAATAAGATGTAGATTATACTCTTGGTTTTATTCACTTTCTTACGTTTTTCTTCCATAATTTGCTGGCATTTAGGTGAACAATAACGTTCGCTCATGGGCATAGGCGCACCACAGCCAGAACAATGTTTATGTGGTTCAATCATGACTATAAACTCCTTTAAATGACTTTTTAACTTAAAAATTTGTTTTAATAATCTTTTTAAGTTGTTTTAATAATCTTTTTATGATATTAGATTTTTTTG
>JAJRAE010000147.1 GCA_028682985.1 Methanobacterium sp. | reverse complement strand
TGCTAAACAGGTTAACCAGATTTTTTTTATCATTCTGATTGTAATAGAGTGTGTATGTGTTGTTTCCGTTATCCTGCACGTTATATCCGTTCCAGTTTACTGGTTCTGTCTGATTTATCAGGGTTATCTGGTGGTTGTCCGGGTTTGAGCCGCCTATTTCAATTGCCAGTCCTACCAGGATTATTAAAAGAACAATCAGGGAGGGTTTTATTAAATTCCGCGGGGTAAATGGTTCCTCGATAAAGTACATCCCTATTAATCCTGCAAATCCGATTATCGCCGGGTTTGAAAACAGTCCACCATCAATCATCCCCATCATGGCTAAAGATGCTGCAAAGGCTATTATCACCCTGTAATGTCCCATCCGGTTGTCCATAGAAATCAAGCTGGTGATGTAGGTCAGTGGCAGAGTTAATATGACTAAATAGGCCAGGGGTGAGATGTACCTAAAGAGAGAATCTCCAGTGTGTATATTTGATGGCAATACTGCCCCTAAGGTGCTTAATATGGATCCTAAGGCTGATTTGAATACATGGCTATGTATTATGCTGGTGGAGCTTACGTCTGGATCTAAAGATACAAATACTGTAAACAACGACACATCAAAGTTAACTCTTAACCATAACTCTATCAAAATACCAACAAGAAATGTGATTAAAACTAGTATGATGGTGTACTTCAAATATCTTCTGCTTCCTGATATGTCCATACCGGCGTATTTGGAGATAATTTTACCCCTAGAAATTACATTATTTAAAATCAGCAAACTACCCATGAAAAATAAGAATAAGACTGATTTACCTTCTGATGAACCTAAAAGTAAAGGATAAAATATTGAAGTGGTAATGGAGTGTAATGCTTCCATTTCATAAATTAGTACTCCCAATATAATTAATATCAAACCAATTACAATAAATCGGTTGAAATACCATCTATCCAAATCTATCACCAGAATTAAATCAATAAATTATATAAAAACTTAAAACTGCTATGATACATCAAGCATCCTCTCAACCGCTTTACGGGCTTTTAGAGCTATTTCTTTATCTACACTTACCGCGTATTCTTCATTAATAAGGGAGTTTTTAAGCTTCTCCAGGGTGTGCAGCTTCATGTTTTCACAGATGGCCTCACTTAAAAGGGGAATGATGATTTTACTTGGATTTTCCCTTCTCAGACGGGTTATCAGGTCCACTTCGGTCCCTATAATAAAGGTCTTCAAGTCCGACTGTGCAACATAACTCATCATCCCACCGGTGCTTAAAATTTCATCAGCCTCATCCTGCACTTCTTGATCACACTCTGGATGGACCAGTAACACCGCATCAGGATATTTTTCCCTCATAAAGGCGATATCTCCGGTGTGGAACATCTTATGCACGTAGCAATGCCCTTTCTCAGGCAGGGGGATGATTTCCTTATTAACTTTCCCGGCGACAAAACTGGCCAGGTTCATGTCCGGACCGAAAAGTATCTGATCCTGGGCCAGGCTTTCCACCACCGCAACGGCATTGGAGGATGTGCAAAGTATATCAGCCTCTGCTTTTGCCTCTGCCAGTGTGTTAACGTATAGGACCACGGCTGCGTCGGGATATTTTTCCCGAGCTTTTTTGATATCCTCTGCGGGGAGCATGTGGGCCATGGGGCACTCGGCCTCCCGATCAGGTAGAATGATCTTTTTTTGAGGATTTAATATAGCAGCTGTTTCTGCCATGAAATCCACCCCACAAAAGATCACCAGGTCAGAATCAGTTATCTGGCTGGCTTTAATACAAAGCTCCAGTGAATCACCTAAAAAATCGGCTATCTCCTGTATATCACCAGTCTGATAGTTATGGGCTAATATAATGGCGTTTTTTTCTTCTTTGAGTTTTAATATTTCCTTCTGTAAACTATTTAACATTGATAATCGCCTTAATAAAGTTTTTTGAATGTATAAATGTAAATTTTTCAAGTTGAGTCTTTGAATTTTAAAACTATTGAGTGTTTGATGTAGTCAATTAAATTTTCTTAAATTAATTAATTATTATAAGTCTTCAGATTGATTTAATGTTTTCACTTCAGCTCCTTCTAGAGCATTTCTACAGTTACAGTTACAATGTGCCGGTATTTTGGAAATAGTATCAGAAATCAGATCTATTAATACATCCCGCTTTTTCTCCACTTCATCAAAGACCTCATCAATGGTGAGTTTATCTGGTGATATGGAGGCTGCGAAGTTGGACACCGTGCAGATGCTGGTGTAACACATCTCCATTTCCCGGGCAAGCACTGCCTCTGGAAGGCCAGTCATGCCCACCACGGTTCCCCCTAATTTCCGGTACATCTGCACTTCCGCCGCCGTCTCAAATCGAGGTCCCTCTGTGCATACGTAAACCCCTTCTCCGATAACCTTTCCTGAGGAGTTTAAGATATCTCTTATCTGGGAGCAGTAGGGCTCAGTCACATCCACATGCACCACCCTATCATCATAGAATGTGGTTTTTCTATGCCTGGTGAAGTCCAGAAAATCATGGGGTACCAGCAGATCACCGGGTTTAATGGACTGGGTCATGGAACCCACTGCATTGGTGGCTAATACCCTTTCTACACCCATATTTTTAAGGGCCCAGATATTCGCCAGGTAATTTACCATATGGGGAGGATTGGCATGTCCCACAGCATGTCGGGACATAAATACCACTTTTTTATCGTGAAGTTTAAAGATTGAAATCTCCGGGGATGATCCATAGGGTGTCTCCAATACCTTTTTTTCCACACCCCTGCCCAGCTCCACTATCTCATATATACCGGTTCCACCGATTATTCCAACTGTCAAATAGAATTCTCCCTTACCAATTTTTTTAGAAATTAAATATTTTGGGTTTAAAAATATATTTAATTAAATTTCAATTAAAACTTATGTCTTAAAAATATCTTATAATAAAAGGTATACCAATA
>JAJRAE010000063.1 GCA_028682985.1 Methanobacterium sp. | reverse complement strand
GATAAAGCAACTGCATGGTTTTGGTATAATCTCTCATCAATTGGAAGGCTGTTTTACCCTGCTTTAATACTTAACTTAGTATTGATATTTACTAAGAACCGTTTTAATTCAAACGACTGGTACAAACCCCTCCTGCTTTATATCCCACCTATAATTTTTCTATACACAGTTTTCACCGGACCCTTCATAACCCAGGATCTTATCCTGGTAAATTCACAGTGGTATGAAGTGCTCTTTACCAATAATATCTGGAGGTACGCCTACAATGCCTACTACCTGATATACGTATTCTTATCATTTATTATTATAGGCATGTGGGGTTATAAAACCCAATTATTAAGGGAAAAAAAACAATCCCAGATTATAATATTTACCGGATTGGTAGCCTTCGCACTGGGAACATTAACAAACACCATATTTCCATATTATAATCTCTTCATAGTTCCAGCCATGGCCCAGATTTTTGGAATAATATTCTTTTCAGGAATCGCATATGCTATTATAAAGTACAAATTTTTAAAGCTCAACACTGCAGTGGCTGCTGAAGAGATAACCAGTAAAATAACCGACCTGGTCTTCCTGATCGACAATCAGGGCAAAATAGTAAACACCAATATCCGGGCCCGGAGACTATTAGGATACTCACAGAATGAAATAGAAGGTCAGCACTGGCAGTTACTGGTTCAGAACTCAAATGACCAGGCTTATATTAATAATTATTTAGAGAAAGAAGTTACTGATGATTATAATAACTATAAAAATAAGGAAATCAACCTGAAGACTAAAAAAGGCAACATCTTACCTATAAACTCTTTTTTATCAGTGATCAAAGATAATTATGGAATTATAGGTGTGTTACTAATAGGTCAGGACCTTCGTCCCACTAGAAAGCTTCAAGACGAGATACGGGAAAAAAATGAAGCCCAGAAGGTAGCCAAGGCCCATGAGGAAAAACTAAAAAAATCATTGATGGAAAAAGAGCTACTACTTAAAGAAATTCACCACCGGGTTAAAAATAATATGCAGGTAATATCCAGCCTTATAAATCTTCAATCAGGATATTTAAAGGATAAAACAGCCCAAGAAGCTTTAAAGGAATCCCAGGTACGCATAATGTCCATGGCCATGATCCATGATAATCTGTACCGATCAGATGAAGTTACCGGGATCGAATTTAAAGAATACATCGACCATTTAACCAAAAACTTACTATACACTTACAATGTAAAGATGGGAAAGATAGAGATAGACATCCAGGCAAAGGATATATTCATAGACTTCGACACTGCCATACCCTGTGGACTGATCATAAATGAACTGGTAACCAACTCCATTAAACATGCTTTTCCAGATGATAAAAAAGGAGTGATAACCATCCGGCTGGTGCAGGATCAAGACCAGTACTACTTAACCATATCTGACAACGGTGTGGGAATACCCCCAGAGATGGATGTCAAACACTCAGAAACTCTGGGACTGCTCCTGGTTAACAGTCTGGTGGGACAGCTGGAGGGAAGTCTGGAAGTAACCAGAAATAGAGGGACCACTTTCCATATAACATTCCAGGAACTGGAATATCTCAATAGGATCTAAAATTACATATTAGAACCAGCAATTCGATATATTTTTAATTTTTATAATTCTTCTTCTCCATTAACCGCTTCTTTTATAGCATCAACTATGCAGGGTGCGTTCCAGCCCACCACTTCACTGGCAATATTCTCCAGGTTAAAGGGAACGTTCTCCATACCATATGGTCTAATAACCACTATGGGCTTTCCCAGTTCCCGGGCGGCCTGGATCTGTCGAGTTAAAAGTTTCTCATCCTTCCCAATTAATCCGGAAAGAACTACCACCGCATCAACCTGTTCCATCTGCTCTTTAATCTGTTCTGGCTCATTATTATTCTGGACAGCGTGGTCTTCCCACTCCAGATCATATGAATCTTTTAGCTTGGATAGGAATAGTTGATATTCCTCATCATCTCCCTCCAGATGGGTGATAAAAAGTTTATAAACTGGTGCTTCTTCATCAATCATGGTTGATCCTCAAACTTGAATTTTTTCTGTTTTAGATTCAGTTTCCGATATTTAGGATAGTTTTATTTATTTAGCTAATTAACTATTTTCTATAGAATCATCAAAAGACGGTGGGATTGTTAGATGGATAAATCTTTTAAACTGGCGGTGTGCCAGATGAAAGTTGTTGACGATAAGACTGATAACCTGAGAAGGTCTGTTGAACAAATAAATGCATCAGCCGGTAATGGGGCTGAGCTGGTGGTTCTGCCGGAGATGTTTAACTGTCCCTATGACAATCAAAAATTCAATGAATATGCAGAGAAACGCAGCAACAGTCAAACTTTGAAGAAAATGTCAACAGCAGCGCAAGAGAATCAAATCTATTTGGTAGCTGGCTCCATACCTGAATTAGATAATGGTAAAATCTACAACACCAGTTTTATATTCAATCAACATGGGGATATAATAGGATCCCACAGAAAACTGCACTTATTTGATATTGATGTTCCCAACTCTATTACCTTCAGAGAGTCAGATACTCTGACCCCGGGTAGTGAAATAACAATAATAGATACAAATTTATCCAGACTGGGTGTGGTTATCTGCTATGACATCCGTTTTCCTGAGTTAATCCGTTTGATGGCCCTGGAGGGTGTGGAGTTGCTGGTGGTTCCAGGAGCTTTTAATATGACCACCGGACCCGCTCACTGGAAGACCCTTATTCGCAGTCGTGCTATGGATAATCAAATTTTCCTGGCAGCGGCCAGCCCAGCCCGGGATGATAATGCTTCTTATGTAGCTTATGGTCATTCCATGATAGCTGACCCCTGGGGTGAGGTTTTGAGTGAAGCAAGGGCTGGTGAGGAAATAATCTATGCAGATATCCGCTTAAAAAGAATAGATGATGTGCGAAGGGAGCTGCCCGTGCTCTATAATCGCAGAGAAGATATTTATGAAGTAAAAAGAAAATAATAAAAAAAATATTTTCATTAAAGATCTATAAACATTAGTTTCTGAAAAACTCATTTGAATTTCTTTAACACCTTATTGGCCACTTTCTTATAGTCTTTGTCTCCGGTAGCTTTTCTTCTGGCTTTTTTTATGGGGTCTACTGCCCTTTCATCTCCCAGATCTCCCAGGGCCCGGGTGGCTGCCACCTTAACCCCATAGTCTTCATCATCCAGTAATTCTATTACGGGCTCCACTGCTTCGGTATCTCCAATCTCCCCCAGGGAAAGGGCTGCGAATTTCCGAACCCCCCAGTCATCATCTTTTAATGCCAGGATAAGGTTTCTAACTGCACTGCTATCCCCTATCTCTTTAAGGGCGTATGTGGCATATCGGCGTGAGTGTCCTTCCTCTATCTTCAACTGTTCAACTAAAGGTTTAACAGCAGGTTCACCTATCAGTCCCAGGCTTTTAGCAGCCTGCAGTCTTACTTCAGGATTTTCATCATTAAAAGTATTGATTAATGCTCTAATGCTTTCCTCTTCTG
>JAJRAE010000203.1 GCA_028682985.1 Methanobacterium sp. | reverse complement strand
GGCAAGCTGGTGGATATCTTCATCTGGTGTGCTTATCAGCTTGGGTTTTTCCATTATTCCCCGGGCATCTATGTTTGATTTTGTGGCGGAAATATTCATCATATCACCCCGGGTAATGATTCCTTCCAGTTTTTGACCGGCCACTACTGGTAAGGCTCTATAACCATCTTCTCGCAAAATAGATCTGACTTTGGTTGCTTGAGTATCTACAGAGACGGTTAAAGGTTGGGAGGACATGATCTCCTCTACTTCATTCAAATAAATCACCTACCTCTCTATACAATCTTCACAAAGAAATTCACCATCAACTTCAACTAAGTCATCCATAAAATTCCCGCAGCCCTCACATGATCCAGGAACAGGGTTGGGGCCTTTGATGTAACTGTTTTGAGTCTGGTTCTGCATCCTGGCATCTTCAACCAGAATTTCGGTTAGTTCTGGGGATACCATTATGACATCTGAGGAGGTTAATATCCCAACCAGATTCCCATTATTAACAACTGGAAGTCTTCTGATGTTGCTTTTAGCCATGATACGTGCCGCTTCATTTAATTCACTGCCTGGATTAATAGATATGAGGTTTTTACTCATTATTTCTCCGATTGTTATATCGCTTGCTTTCAAGTCTCTAGAAACAACCTTTCTGATGATATCGCTTTCCGTAATCAGCCCTTCCGGTTCAGAGTTGCTTTTCACTATTAAACTGCCTATCTTAAATCTGGTCATTAAGAGAGCAGCGTTAGCAACACTTGTATTGGGACCTACAGTTAAAACGTTTGGTGTCATTGCATCATGTACTGTCACTTTTGTATCCATTTGGGGACCTCCTATCTTATTTTTAGAATTTTATGAATTTGGGGTATAACAAGCACATCCAAATATCTGCCTGTTTTTTCAGAAATCTCTAATAATTTATACTGGTGATTTTCCCATTTATCCAATGGACTTGCCGGTTGAATTATTAAAGAAAGTTCTGAATGGTTATAAACCTCCTTGGCTATTTTAGAGGCTATAAAAACTATTGTGTCCATCTTTGTGGTGGGAAACACAACTAGTTTACAGTAAGTATTTATACCTTCCTTAATTAATAGGTTTATTGATTCCAGCTCCCGATCCATCAAAACATTCCAATCAGGGCAGGCCGTATGTTCTGGTAATTTAATATCAACTGACGCATAGCATATTAATGATATAATCTTCTTTAATTCAGCTGGTAAAGAGCCGTTGGTCTCTAAAAGAGAATCTTTTTGGTAAATTTCCAGGAATTCCTTTATAAAATCAGCGTGTAAAAGTGGTTCACCACCAGTGAGTGATAATGAATGAAGATCAGGAGTTGTAAGTTGATCCACTTTTTCCGACAGCTCAGTTGTAGATAAAAATTCCCCATACTCTGGATTTTTACTTTCAGGAGTGTCACAGTAGTTACAGTCCAGGTTGCATCCAGAAAATCTTATAAATATCTGTCTGCGTCCCAAAAGCCTTCCTTCCCCCTGGATACTGGAGAAAACCTCATTGACATATGTTTTCATTGGACTAACCCTTATTCTGCTGATTTTTCAAAATAAGCTCCCTGACCAATTCCTTCATTAACACATACCTGAACACTCTTTATATTGTTATTTTCACTATTAAGTGAGTTATAAAGTTTTAGAGCAAAATATTCCGCCAGATCTTCAGCCGAAGTGGATTTCAGGGGAAGTAAATAGCAATCTTCGCGTGGTAGGCTGTATTCCTTTGGACCTATTGAAAATTCCACATTGTCTTCAGTATTTTTAAACTTAATTTCATCGCTTTTTAAAGGAATCAGTACTTTATGATCCAGTTTTTTACATATTACCCGCATTGATTCCTTAACCTTTTTAAAATCAACAACAAAACCAAATTCGCCAGCGCGCTCACCCTCAACCTGAACATCCACGTGGTAAGAATGTCCATGTATTCCTCCACAAAACTGGTGACAGGGGATCATGTGAGCTGATGAAAACCGTAAATTAGCGTGAATACCATTGATAACTATTTTCATTTGTTAACCTTCTTCTTTTAGAGTCATATTTCCAGCTTTAGTGGTTATAAGACCTTTGTTTTAGTAATATCCGATTCAATATCTTTTAATTCATCCATGTAATTCTCTGAAATATTATCTGCCAGTTTATTTATCATTTCCATTTGCAGATTTTCTTTACATTCATTAAGGCTAGTTATATCTACATCAGTCGGTGTTCCTTCACTGGTTATGTTAAGGGCGAAATGTATCTTCATACTGTTAATGGAAGCAGTGGCGATGGAGACACTTAATTTTCCTAATTTTCCATGATCTTCCATCACGTAAAGATCATCTCCCTTTCTCATTGTTTTGATGCCCATCTTATACAGATTATCCTGGACTATAGTGATAAATAACCGCTGTCTATGATAGCAGAGCCTTATATCAGCTGGCTGAACATCGAAGTGTTCAATTATAAAGTGTAGGAGTTCATCTCCCCTTATTTCTTTATCATAATCCTCGTAATCCACGATGTTGTCCTTATGAATGTTCATAGGGCCAATCCAGCTAATTATATTTGATTCTTTAATTTTAAATGCTTTAAAAGCCCATTGGGGGTTAATTTGACTCCCATCATAAATTAAATCCTCTTCAAGTCTTAAATATCTCATTTAAGCCCTCATAATGTTTTATATGTTCAAATATATTTTTCAGATATTCTTGTTTTTTTGATTAATATTCATCAGGAGATATTTATTAGGAAACCTATTATATTTAATAATGTTGCCCCACCTTAATTAAATTCATGAAAGCCCGGACCAGAGATTTTATTCACACCGTTGATGATCTATACTTTGCCACCACCAGCTATCTGCATCCAGAAGACAGAATACTTTCATTCTTAAGATATATTCCTGATATAAACGGTGCACGCTCTAAAAACAATATTCATTATTCTAAAGTGGACACTGAACAGGCCTACAACTTTATAAACAGTAATTATCCTTATTATCTTTTTGATAACGGTTCCGGTCAAATAATGATGGGGGTTCCACTAGATAAGATTGATACTATTTTACATCCGGAAAATAGGCTTCAGGAGATAATGGAAAATCCAGATAATGAATTACTATTAAAAGTGGTGGAAGTAGCTGATTTTTTCCATGAAGAAGCTGGTATTCCCTATAAATATATGGGTGTATCCGGCTCCATTCTCCCCGGCTTATATGACCCTGTACAATCTGATATTGATTTTGTAATCTACGGCCTTCGAAACCATAGAAATGCCGTGAACACCTTCGCCCGATTGAAAAATAATCCTGATTCTCCACTACAAAGTATAGGGAATGCATTCTGGAATAAGATATATGCTAAGCGTATCAAAGATTCCAGCTTAACAATAGAGGAGTTTAAATGGTATGAGAATCGTAAGAGCAATCGTGGAGTAATTGATGGTGTATTATTTGATATATTAGCAACCAGAGAATGGGATGAGATAAAAGGTGTTTATGGTGGAACCATCAGCCAGTCCCTGGCTATCCTCAAAATAGAGTGCACAATAACGGATGCACTTGCTTCCTTTGACAACCCGGCAGTTTATGAAGTTGATAGAGTGAAGATACTTGAAGGACCTGATTTTCAGGTGGATGAAATAGCCTCCCTTACTCATACATACGCAGGCCAGGTGAAGGAAGGGGAAATAGTTGTTGCTAAGGGAAAACTGGAAAAAATAACCGAAAAAAAGACTGGAAAAATCAGGAACAGACTAGTAGTGGGAACAACCAGAGAAGCTCTGGACGAATATATCAAATTAAAGAACTAATATTTTATGAAAAAATAACAGAAAATCATTTAAACTAATAAATTAGGGCAATGATAATAACTAAATATTAAGGCAAATTGTTCAATAAGGTCACTTCATAAGATAAACAATTATCCACAAAATATAAAAAAATTCGCAAAATAGGGGAAAAATAGGAATAACGATTTAAATGATAAATAAAGCAGTAAATATAGGTTTAATTGGCTTTGGAACCATAGGTAGTGGTGTGGTTGAAAACTTTAACCTTAACCTGCCTCTGATTGAAGATAAAGTTGGAAGAAAGGTAGTATTAAAGAAGATCGTGGACCTGGACATCGCCACCGACCGAGGAGTGAATGTAGATCCCGGGATATTATCCACAGACGTAAATGACATACTGGAAGATCCAGAAATTGACATCGTAATTGAACTTATCGGAGGTTATCAACCGGCTTTGAATTTCATATTAACCGCAATTTCCCGTGGGAAACATGTAGTAACGGCAAATAAGGCCCTGCTTGCTAAACATTGGGAAGAAGTTATGGCTAGCGCCCAGAAAAATAGGGTTAGAATTGGATTTGAAGCAAGTGTGGGTGGTGGGATACCTCTACTAAAACCCCTTAATGAAAGTCTGGCTTCCAATAATATAGAAAGTATATACGGGATTATAAATGGAACTGCTAACTACATTCTCACTAAGATGGCCGATGAACAACGAGATTTTGCTGAAGTTTTAAAGGAAGCACAGGAGAAGGGATATGCAGAAGCAGATCCCACCTTTGATATTGAAGGACATGATACTGCTCAAAAACTCATAATACTGACCAAACTGGGATTTGGTGTTTACATCAAACAGGAAGAATTCCATGTGGAAGGAATAACCAGAATAACCCTGGATGATATAGAATATGCCCGAGAACTGGGCTGCTCTATTAAATTACTTGCCATATCCACCATAACTGATGGGGAATTAGAGGTTAGGGTTCACCCAACCCTGGTTGACGAAAAACATCTTTTATCATCTATTAACGATGTATACAATGGTGTTTATTTAATAGGAGATGTAGTGGGTCCGGTTTTGATGTATGGTCAGGGTGCAGGTATGATGCCTACAGCAAGTGCAGTGGTGGGTGATGTTATTGACATCATAGAAGGTATGAACTGTAAAATAGTTAAAAATGTCAAATACGGTCCTGCTAAAGTAAGGGTGACTCACGTAAAAGATATTTCAGATATTCAAACTAAATATTATCTCCGGTTGATTGTGGATGATAAACCAGGAGTTTTACATGCTATCTCTGGGATTTTAAAGGATTTAAATATTAGTGTTGATTCGGTCACTCAGAAAGGTTATGGAAAAGAAGGATCAGTCCCCATATTTATGGTGACCCACCAGGCAGCTGAGAAAAATATCAGGGAAGCAGTTAAATACATGGAAAAGCTGGAAATGGTTAAAGATGAGATAGTCTTTATTCGACTTCTTTAAAATCTATAAATTTTTAAAATAAATTTAATTAAAGAAAAAAAATAAAAATTTTTTTCTAATATAATAAATTTCAGGAATTTTTCTAAGATTTAATCATGGTCAGTACCATTTTAAATCTTTCCAGGGCATTTAAGGCATGAGGGTCGTTGGCAGGCATTATAATCATCTCTCCTGTATTGACTATATTGCTTTTTCCGGAGATTATTATCTCGGCCTTTCCATCAATCACCTGGACCATTGCATCGAATGGTGCAGTATGTTCGCTGAGGCCTTCACCCTTATCAAATGCGAAAATAGTTACAGTGCCTGTATCTTTTCTTATTATTTCCCTGCTTACCACCGCACCTTCCTGGTATTCCAGCAACTCTGCAACTCCAAATACTTTACCTTTAAGTTCTTCTGACATCTATAATCACCTATTAATCTATTTAATAATAATATAATGAAAATTTATTATTCTAGTAGTATATCACACTTTTGGATTTGGATTCGAATTTTCTTTTTTGATATTTAATATCTAATCACATGATTAAAGTTTTTTATCCTTTTTCCACATAGTTATAGAATTTGATGGAATATCTAATGAACTCTGTGCGGGCGTTTATGTATTCACGAGCTTCTTCTACATCATTTTGATCATAGTCCTTTCTGGATATTAATTCTTCAAATCTGATCATTATATCTTCTTTTATAAAATTAAGTAGGAAATTAAGCAGTTCGTCTACATTTTCAGTGTCAATAGCCCGGTTAATCTTAGGGAGAATGGGGCCCCAGTCAGGATCTGCTGATTTTAAACCGGTGTATGCTTTTCCTTCATCTCTTCTATGCAATCGGACAGCTGTTTCAAAAAACCAGTAATCAGCCAGTTCAGCCGCCTCACTACTGAGTTCCCTTACCAGCAGGGTTTTTTCAAAGGCATCTTTAAGTTCTTCTTCATCTGGGGATGATACGTAAGGAAGAACATATTTAATATTCTCCATTTCTAAAGCTTTCTCAGCAGCTTTTACCAG
>JAJRAE010000115.1 GCA_028682985.1 Methanobacterium sp. | reverse complement strand
TGGTAGTCCCTGCCAGGAGTGGTGCGTAAATAACGTAGCTGTGTCCGGTAATCCATCCGATGTCGGCTGTACACCACCAGAGGTCGCCGTCATGAATGTCGAAGATGTTTTTGAGGGTGGTAGTAGATCCTACCATGTAACCGGCTGTGGTGTGCAGCACTCCTTTTGGTTTCCCGGTACTTCCGGATGTGTACAGTATGAAAAGGGGATCTTCAGCATCCATCTCCTCTACTTCACATTCATCTGGCTCCCCTTCGATTAGTCTGTCGTAAAATATCTCTTTTCCGCTTAATTCTGAAGTTTCTATGGGGTTTCCGGTGTGTCTGACCACAATAACGGTTTCTACTGTTGGACATTGTAACATCGCTTCGTCGGAAATCTTTTTTAGATCGATGATTTTTCCTCTTCGGAATGTTCCGTCGGCGGTGATGAAAACTTTTATTTTAGCATCATTCATCCTTTCCACCACTGCACCTACACTCAATCCTGAGTACACTACACTGTGGATAGCTCCGATTTTGTTACAAGCCAGCATGGAAATGAGTAATTCTGGACACATTGGCAGATACATGGAGATTCTGTCTCCTTTTTCTACCCCCAGATTTCTTAGTGCGTTTGCAAATTTGTTTACTTCTCTGTAGAGTTCGTAATAGGTGATTTTTCTTTCATCACCTCTTTCATTTGCGTAGAGAATTGCTACCTGATTTCTTTTATCAGTTTCAACCCATCGATCTACTGCGTTGTATGCCAGGTTAATTTTTCCGCCTACAAACCATTTGTAGAAGGGTTTGTTACTTTCGTCGAGAATTTTATCCCATTTTTTAAACCATTCAAACTGTTCGGCTTTTTCAGCCCAGTACTTTTCCAGATCTTTTCCTTTTTCTATTTCTTCTTCCCAATTTTTTATATGGGCTTTTTGGATTACTTCTTCAGATGGATTAAAAATCCTTTTTTCTTGAAGAAGAACGTCTGTATCGCGTTCCATTTTTTTCCCGCCTGTTATTTTCGTTCAAGACTGTGATGATTTTTAAGTTTCTTTTTGTATATAAACTTAACTATTAATCATGATAAATTTTGATTAATCATGACAAAATAGTTTAATACGATAAGAACTTTTTGAGAGTTTGTAAAATTCAAATTAAAAAAAGAAATAATAAGGTTTAAAAAAAAAAGTAAAAAAAAGGTTTAAAAAAACCTTAAATCTACATCATCGGTGGCATTCCGCCCATTCCTGGAGGCATGCCTTCCATTCCTTCCATGTCTGGTTCCCGAGATTTATTGGAAGCAATCATATCATCTATTCGTAGAATCATCTCTGCAGCTTCAGCCGCTGATTGAATAGCCTGTTTTTTAACCCTATGTGGCTCGATAACTGATGCTTCTCTCATATCAGCAACTTTACCCTGGAATATGTCCAGTCCCATGTAAGGAGACTCTTCTTGGGCTGCTCTGATATCCACCAGTACATCGATGCTGTCCATTCCCGCATTTTCAGCTAATGTTTTTGGGATTATTTCCAGGGCTTCGGCAAATGCAGCAACTGCCAGTTGCTCCCTGCCGCTGATGGTGTCTGCATAATCCTTAAGTCCTCTGGCAATAGCCATTTCCGGAGCTCCACCGCCGGCAACTACCTTATGATCTTCTACAGTAGCGGAAACTACACCTAAAGCATCTTCCACTGCTCTTTCCACTTCTTCAGCCACGTGTTTGGTGCTTCCCCTTAAAATGATGGACACTGCTTTTGGATCAGGGCTTTCTTCCACAAATATCATGACTTCATCGAATATCTTCTTCTCATAAACCAGTCCAGCCCTACCAAGGTCTTCTGGTTTGAGGTCTTCGATGTTGGTTGCCAGGTTAGCTCCAGTTGCTTTTTCCAGTCTTTCTATATCGGATTTTCTAACCCTTTTGACTGCAAATACTCCTTCACGGGCCAGGTAATGCTGGGCCAGGTCATCGATACCTTTTTGACAGAACAGTACGTTTGCTCCGGTGGCTAATATTTTATCCACCATATCTCGGATCATGTTTTCTTCCTGTTCAATGAAAGCCTGCATCTGTCCCGGGTCGGTGAGTTTGATCTTTGCATCTGTTTCCAGATCTTTAACTTCCACTGGATATTTTAACAGGGCGATTTTAGCATCTTCTACCTTTTTAGGCATGGACTGGTCGATCCTGCTTTTATCAATTACCACACCTTTTACCATCATTGATTCGTCTACGGTGGCTCCCTGGATTCTGTGTATATTAATGTGGTCCCGGTCTACTTCTCCATCTTCTTCAACCTGTTTAACTGCGTTAACAATAAGTTCTGCTAAGGGCTTTCTGGCTTTTTCTGTTCCTTTACCAGTCATGGCGGTCATGGCCACGTCAATTAAAGTCTCCCGGTCATGTCCTTCTATAGCTATATCGTTTAAGATTTCAAGGGCTTTGGCAGTTGCTCTGCGGTATCCCATAGAAATTATCGTTGGGTGAACATCCTGTTCCAGCAGATTTTCTGCTTTTTTTAGTAGTTCTCCTGCAATAACTACTGCGGTGGTAGTTCCGTCTCCCACTTCATCTTCCTGGGTTTTAGCAACTTCCACTAACATTTTGGCTGCCGGATGTTCGATGTCCATTTCCTGTAAAATGGTTACACCGTCGTTAGTTACTACTATGTCCCCTAAGGAATCCACTAACATTTTGTCCATTCCTTTAGGTCCTAAAGTTGTTCTAACTGTCTCTGCAAGTACTTTTCCTGCCATTATATTCCTTCTTTGAGCGTCTCTTCC